>CAZMJH010000178.1:1665-3297 GCA_964566595.1 uncultured Candidatus Poseidoniales archaeon | reverse complement strand
CCTCTTTGTGAAATACATCATGTGTAATAAAACCTACAATACGACCCCTTTCGTGATTATAAATAAGAACTGTTGTATCCTTTTCTATACCACGTTCAGACATCGCTTCCCAAGCTTCACTAATAGGTATTCTACCATCTAAAGCAATAGTAGAACCACTGGGAAATACCCACCAATCATCACGATAATCTAATTCCATTAATGCTGGATCATAATCAATATCAGGTATTTCCATCTGAGGATAAGATATGGAGGTTTGCTGTATTGTTCCTGCCTGCTCTGGTGCAATTCGTTCTAAATCATCATTTTGTAAAGGCGTTAAATCGTTTGCTTCTAATTTTGCTTTTCTTCGCTTACGTATCCTACGAAAAACACTAGATGTCACAGTTAAAAGAAGTAATCCAACTATAGCATAAATTAGATATGGAATATATTTTATTGGAATGAAAACAAATGATAAATAAATTATAAATTCATTAGTATTGTTTAATTCAACGTCAATTGGTTGATTATTCAAAGGTATCATCTTTCCAAAAAGTTCTAATTCAACACGAATATTATATTCGCCCGTATTTAATGACACATTTCCTCCTTCTTTTGAAGTCCAAACTAAAGTATTGTTTTCATTAAAAACCTTAATTGTAACCCCTTCTGCATCATCTCCTGTTAAACTATCAACTACATTTATTGAGACTTCTTCTTGTGCAGAAACTAAAGAATCTGAAAAGGATATTAGTAAAAGAATACTACAAAAAAAAGTGAAAAGCCGTCTTCTCATGTACTATCAACACCTAAGCCTAAAGAGGATGGAGTTTTTAACTCAAACTATAAATTTTAAAATGAAAAATATCGATTTTAATACTTAAAATAGATATTTTTTGATGCAGGGGGCAGGATTTGAACCTGCGAACCATTACGGACTGGGACCTAAACCCAGCGCCTTTGACCAAGCTCGGCTACCCCTGCGTAGATGTTCCGACGTCGGTCATGGTCAAAACTATTACACTCAAAAATTAGCAAAAAAACAATCAGATGAATGGGAATATCCTTAACCACAGGTTCATCCATCTCACTTCATAGATGTCGCATATAGCAATATTGGGCCTAGGAAATTGGGGTACTGCATTAGCCAAAACTTGGCTAGATGCTAAACATGAAATTTCGGGATGGACTATAGAAAATGAAGTTTATGAATCAATAACATCTAAATCAATTAATGAAAAATATTTACCAGATATAGAGTTGTCCAATATATATGCGACTATGAGACTAGAGGAATGCTTAGAAAATGCTGAAATAATTGTATTAGCGTTACCTTCTTCAGTAATTCTTGATGTCGTTGAAGATGTAATTCCATTATTAAGGCCAAGTCATGTTTTAATTGACCTGGCAAAAGGATTATCTCCTGAAGGAGGTTCTATTTCAGAGGCAATTACTGAATTATTACGTGCTGAAAAAAAATTAAATCCTGTAGCTGTGATGACTGGACCTACTATTGCTCCTGAAGTCGCTAAAGGAGTAATTACCACTGCATTAATTGCATGTAAAGATCATTCTATTGCAGATAAATTAGTTCAAAGACTTACAACTGAACATTTACTACTTCATGCTGCTGATGATCCGATTGGAGCT
>CAZMJH010000178.1:0-1655 GCA_964566595.1 uncultured Candidatus Poseidoniales archaeon | reverse complement strand
AATTATGGGGTGCCTACAAAAATATTGTTGCTGTTGCTTGTGGTATTTCTGATGGTCTAAAACAAATTACTGAAAAAGGAGGAGATAATCTAAAAGCTGCAATTTTCGCTAGAGGTTTTTCTGAAGGTTGTTTATTACTTTCCGAAATGGGAGCAAAACCATCAACTGCTTTTGGTCCCGCAGGAATTGGAGACCTTTACGTTACCGCAGCATCTCCTTATGGACGTAATCGTACACTTGGGGAAAAATTAGGATCTGGACTTAATTTAAAGGAGGCAAGGGCTGAAATGCATATGGTTTCAGAAGGTGTAAGTGCAACATATATTTTTCACCAAAAATTAGCAGAAATGGGAATAAATAATCCCTTTATTTCCACTCTTAAATCATTATTAGATGATGAAATAGATGCTGAAACATGTTTAACTACATTACTTAGTTAATTAACAAGGCTTAATCATCTGTTCCATCTGCGAGTATATGATTCAGATGGGCTTAGATGACCTTACGAAATTAGAATCTAAATTGTATATTTGGTTATGTAAGTCTGATTTTGAGAATATTCCTTGGTCTACTTCCAAAGCAGCCAAGGCCTTCAAAGTCAAACAAGAAGATATTTATGAAGCTCTTTCTGCTTTAACAAGAAAAATACCTAATGATATTCAGATATACTATGAAAATGGTTCCATAAGAATAGCCGCTGATGAACAGTAAGTCTATTTCTAATGAAATTTGTAGGCATATTATGGCGAGCGGCCATTTTAGTTTAGAGGCGGAAGAAGAATACCTTGAAACTTTATATGAATTTTGGGAAAAGGATGATAAGAAAGCTGTTCGAACTAAAGAGTTAGCAATGTGTCTTGAAATTAAAGATGCATCAGTAACTGGGATGATTCAAAAATTATCAGAAAAAGGATTAGTATTTTATGAAAAATATAAAGGAGTTACATTAACTGAAAAAGGTTTGAAAATTGGGCGTCAAATGAAAAGAAGGCATCGATTATTAGAATGCTTGTTAATTGATGTCATGGGATTTAAAGGAGATGCGCATGAAGCGGCTTGTAGAATGGAACATGCAATAAATGATGAATTAGAAGTTTCTTTATCTGAATTATTAGGGAATCCTAAAACAGATCCTAGTGGATGCCCAATACCTCCTCCAGAGAACGATTTGGTGAGGAATGAGATAAATTTAAATGATGAAGTGACTGTATTAAATTCGATGAAAAATGGCCAAAGTGGAGTCATTTGCGCCATATTATTTGGTGAAAGAACATCAGATATTATGTCAAAAATGGAATTAGAAATTGGACTTAAAATTTCAAAAAATAAAAATGTATATCAAATCGAAAATGTAGGTAATTTAGACATAGATTCAAACATAGGAAATAAAATTTTAAAACAAATTAATTAGAAAGGGTTCTATATTCTAACCATTCAATAATTATTTCTTCCTCCCATGGATCTTGAGTATTTGAAATACCCATTTTGGTGATTGTTATTGCCCATAATTCTCCCCCCCAATCTACTTGATAAATTGTAACAAGTTCGCCAACTACAGTATTCTCAAATGGAAAATCAGTAATAATTTGTCTTTTACTCGCTGTAAGTGTTTCATCAATAGATCCATTAGAATTACGATAGGTGTGTTCAGATTC
>CAZMJH010000177.1:895-3322 GCA_964566595.1 uncultured Candidatus Poseidoniales archaeon | reverse complement strand
ACACTCTACTGGTATTATCTCGGATACTGAAATAGAATCAAGGGATTCGAAAGTTTTTGATTTTTCCCCACAACAAATTATTGACAATTTAGAGTTACGTAACCCCATTTATCTTGCTAGTGCTTCAGGTGGACATTTTGGTAGAGATTTTACAAAATCGGGACATTTTAGTTGGGAACGCATAATCCCAGAAAAAATGGAAATGTTGCGTAAGGAGTGATATTTTTCCCCACGCCCCTTATAGGGGCGTATTATGTCCCAAGGTGTCGTGAGTAAAATGTATTCTAGTCGTCGAGCGGGATTTTTATTATCGTTTTTAATATTAATATCTGCTTTCTCGCCTTTGATTTCAACAGCATCTGCAACAGGGCTTGTAGAATTGAGTTTGTCAAACCAACATTTACTTATGTCTCCAGGTACTACTGCAAATGTAACTCTTACTGTTCACAATAATGATACACAAATTAATGATTATACTGTTGATATAAATCCTAATTACAATTCTGTTTGGAATGTTAGTTTAGTTGATTCTGTAATTGAAGATGTACTCCCTACCTTTTCAAGTTCAACCACAATTGTTGTGACATTAGATTCTCTTGCATTACTTTCAGATCAAACAATTGTGGAATTATTAGTTAATCAATCAGGCAGTAATGCAAATGCAACAATTGAATTGACTTTGTCTATACAACCTCATTATGAGGCATCTATTGATACTAGTAATGTGGGTGTTGATGGATTAATATTAGTAAACCCTGGAACAACAGTTGATGTGAATATTGATGTTATGAATTTAGGAAATATGAATGACACAATATTGTTAGATGTTGTTGATGAACCGAATTTAATTCAATGGTGGGATGATTATAATTCGGGTCAATCTGAACCTGTTATAAATGGGAATGAGACTATTTCTATAGTCGAACCAGTAACCAATTCAGAATATGATATATCTCAGGAGGATGTAGAAATTGAAACTAATGCTTCCGGACTTACTCCAAATCTTGCTTATGATTTAGATGTTGAAGCTATTGATGAAAATGGAGTACTTTTGAATACATGGAGTAGTGTTTTCAATTCAACTACTGGTTTAGATTCATTCAATACTGTGTGGTCAACATCTGATGAAGGAAATGTCACTATATGGTCAAATATTAGTTTTAATGGAAGTATATTGAGTAGTGATTTTTCTGAAATATGTTTGTATGATACATATGGATGTTCAGTAGTTGCACAATATGCATTAACGGAAGGAACAATTAGTGGAAATGGTAATTTAAGTTATGTTTTTGATTCCAACGGCACTACATATGTTCCGGGAACTTTAGTAGACGACGGTACGTTAATTGAGGTTACAGCAACTCCTGATACAAATTGGAGTTTTACTGAATTCACAGGTGATTCAAACTCTACCACTAATCCCGTTGTAATTGAATTAGATGCAGATAAAACAATTGGCGCATTATTTGAAGAAAATCAAACAGTTGTATTAAATCCACAAATTGTTGTAAGTGTAATTACAAACGCAACGCATATGTTTTCTACATTTGAATTAACTAATTTAACTCAAGGAGACGATTACAATATATTTTTTGATATCAAAACTAATGATACTTTCCCAGTACCTGTAGATTTGGGTTGGGATAATTTCACAGCATCTATGACAAATCTTTCGAGATATTACAATGCTACATATGGAAATGATTCGTATTGTATAGATGTATCTTTGAATAAAAATAGTGTGATTTTAGATACAGATAGTATTTGTTTTGAAATTCCTTCTTCATCTAATGGGTCATCGACTGCAATGGCCATTAATATGGCAAAAAGCACCTCAAGTTTACCTGTAGGATGGACTGTGTATTGGATTGATGATGTGTATTCAAATATGTCTCCAATGTCTACTGATAATGCAATTTTGAGAATTATTATACCAAATGGAACTGCACCAGGATATATTGGAATTAGATTATGGGCAGCTAGTACGCAAGGAAATGTATCAATGTCTACTGTTATCGTAATTCAGGTAGGTGCACAAGATTCAATTGCTATTGCGGATGTTACCAATCAGACTTGGCTACCAGATCAATCTGCTGATGTAATATTAGAAGTCACTAATACTGGAAATAGAGCTGTAGGATATGATTATTCTACTGAATCTCCTTCAGGCCCTTGTGATGTTGTTGTCTCTAGTGTGGGTTCTACTTTGGATGTTGGAAGTATGGAACAAGCATTAGTTAATGTTAGACCTTGGGAAGTTTCACATAGAAATGATACTTGTGAATTTGATTTCATTACGACTAATCGTTTAAATGATGAAATCACAACATATCCCGTTCAAATTCGAATAGGTGTGCATTGGGGCCTTGAGATCTATTCCCCACAATCAGAGATTTTGAAATCAGATGGAATAACAACAGTAACTTT
>CAZMJH010000177.1:0-885 GCA_964566595.1 uncultured Candidatus Poseidoniales archaeon | reverse complement strand
GTACAGAACAAGATGATTATCGTGTAGAAGTAATGACTCCATTAGGTATAACCGCAACACCACCACCTGGTTGGTTAACAATTATTAGAGGACAAACAAGTACAGTGGATATAGACTTTGCATTGAATGAGAATAGTAATTTATCAGGTACAACACAAATAACAATCAAACTAATTGGACTAAATGGTGCTGAGGCGGAAGTTGATTATCAGTTAGAAGTAGAAGGCCGTTCGGCATTTGAACTTACAGGTCCTCAAGATTCTAGATTACTTATCAATGCGGATTCTTCAGCAGACCTTCTTATCGATATTAGTAACACAGGGACACAAATTAATAATTATGAATTACAAACGGTTTCAGGTTTACCTTCATGTATTTATCTGAATGGAACTACTTCTGATTTATCAGATGCCGAGCAAAATAGCATACGTAATTTATTAATAAATTTCCAAGCAAATTCCAATTGCCCATCTGGGGATCATTTGGTTTCAGTTGTTGTTGAAGAATTAGGAAGTGGCATTACCGAACAAATCAACATTACAATTCAAATTGTATCTTTAGGAAATGTTGATATTTCTGCATCTAGTACTTCTCCGGTTGTGGATGAAAAGAATTTTGAAGAATTAATTTTAACAGTAACTAATCTTGGTTCTGATGTAGCAACTTTTGAAATTACAGTATCAGATTCATCAGGTTTTGATATATCTTTAGAAACAAGTATATTATCGCTTGAATCTGGTGAGCAGAACGATGTTAATTTTGGAATTAAAAGAACAACTGCTGTTGGTACTATTGAAATTACGATTAGTATAACAGATACATCAAAATCATCAGTGACAGATTCAGTAGTTATTACTACACTTCAACCAATTCATATTGCTGAAT
>CAZMJH010000176.1:0-3346 GCA_964566595.1 uncultured Candidatus Poseidoniales archaeon | reverse complement strand
ATCCAAATAATGGTAGATTAGATGTTTGGTTACAATCAATTAATGATTTAAAGCCAGCAACTGTAAATGCACGCCTTGCTGCAATAAGCCATTTAATTGAATGGGTTGGGCATCATTTGCCTGAATATATAATTAGACCTAGAAAAGGTAAACAAATACCAAAAATACTTTCTAATGCTGAATTAAAAAGTGTTAGAACTGCTGCATTTAATAGTGAAAATCCTCTTGCTCATTTAATCGTTACATTTCTATTAGAAACTGGAATAAGGGTAAGTGAATTATGCGGATTAAATCTTTACGATGTTGATTTTACAGATAAAAGTGCACGAGTTGTCGGAGGCAAAGGAAATAAAGATCGTATGGTCTTGTATACAGATCAAACTGCTGAAGTACTTGAATGTTGGATTGTATTAAGAAAAAGAAAAATATTAGTTGATGATGATGCATTATTAGTTAATTCTCGAGGTAAAAGAATTACCCCCCGGGGAATTCAAAAATTAATGGATAGGATTGCTGAAGATGCTGGAATTTCTAAAAAACGTTTATCACCTCATGTCTTAAGACATAATTTCGCTACAGGATTATTAGAACGGGGAGCAGATATTGTATCTATTCAACGTTTACTTGGTCATGCAAATATACAAACAACTCGTGTTTATCTTGAAATAAATGATCAAACTCTTAGAGAAGTTTATTCTCGAGCTCAAAGTAATTTAGAACGTATTGAAGAGTAGACTATTTTTTACCTACTCTTTTAGGTACTTTATCTGGTCCTTTCCAAAATTTTGAAGAAGTTACTTCATTTCCAGAATGCCCAGGAATTGGACAATATTTTCCACTCCTACAACGACTACATTTTTCCTTATTTGGAATTTCGACAACTTTGCGAAGTCGACCATACTTACGTCTTGGCATTAATCAAAAATATTGCTGAAGATGCATAATCATTACTGATTTCTTCTATCACGGTTTTTAGCCATAATGGCAAGCATATCCTCTACAGATTTAGGAGCTGTGATTATTCCCTTTTTTGCTAATGCAGCCGCTTTTCTTTTTGCTGCATTAGCTTTTCTTGTTGCTGCTGCCTTTTTTGCAGCAGCTGCTTTCTTTGCTTTAGCTGCTTTCTCTGCAGCCACCTTTTTTGCAGCATTAGCTTTTCTTGTTGCTGCAGCTTTCATTGCCGCAGTTGACTTTTTAGATTTCTTAGATTTAGTTGATTTATTTGATTTTGAACCTGAAGACTTAGTTTTCTTTGCCGCCAATATGACCACCCTGCGAAGTATGCGGAAGGGTACAAACGTATCAATATTGGTGCTGAATTAAATACAACAACATCTTATCAAATATCACTATTGGATATAATGTGCCTGACAATCAATCTTCCCTAATTGGAACTGATCCTGAATTAAGTATACTTTGGATGCAGGTAAAAAAAGGCAAACCACAAATGAAATGTATTGACGGTTTATTAAGGCCCTTTGAACATCCTAACAAGGGCAATAAAGTACTTCTGGGAGATATTTCTTCATTATTATTACGGATTAGTGGCCCACATGATAACGTTCAATTTATAGAACCACCCACATTTGACGAACAACGATGGTGCCTAGAAATTATTTCATCAGAATTAAAAATAAAAATAAATAGTTTTCCTTATTGGGGGTTTGGGTTGTTTTCAAGTTGTTACTTAAATAAAATAGAAATTCATGGTAGTTTGATTAAAAGAGCAAAATTAATTTTTGATCTTGTTGCAGGATTAGGTAGAAACCCTTGGGAACCAAAGTTTCCATTTTTTTGGAAAAAAATTAAAAATAATGATGTTAAAATACACCATAATGTATGGTTAGAATTATTAAATTATGCAAAACAGGGCATGGAAGAAGAAATAGAAGAAATAAACTCAAAACTTTCTGAAGTTAAAAAACGGGCTAATGAACCCAAATTATTTCCTCCAGAATGGAGTTACGAAAACTCTATTGAAAGATTAAAAGAAGTAAAAAATGACATTAATATTGCAAAACAAGCCTTACATGATCAAAATGCTGCTGCATTAAAGCGAGCATTAGATCGTGCAGAAGCAAAATTAATTGAAGCCGACCCATTAATTGGTATGCAAAACGAAGAATTACTTGAAACTGAAGGTTCTAAAAATCTAGTTATAGATGATGTGCCTTTTGTAGATTTAGTCAATGAAGAAGAATGATTGCCGCGTCTATTTGATATAGGGGGAGTAGGTCGCCGAATTACTGATAATATGGCAGGCAAGAAAGAAAAGGGTAGTGGCATTCAACAAGCCGCTGGCCTAATTAGATATTTTGATGAAGAATCTGAAGACGCCTGGAAAATAAGTAAAACACAAGTTTACATTGCTTGTTTTCTCCTTGGAGGTGGTGTTTACCTACTCAATCATGGAGTAATACAATTCATATGGGGAGCAATTAGTAGTTTATTTTAAACTTTAAACTTCTAAAGGTTCTATTTCAACAACTTGATCGCACTTTGTTGCTAATTCATTTGCAGCGGCTACTGCTGTTTGAAAATCCAAAGTCATACAAATTTCAAATGGAGCACAATCTTGTTCATGAAGCATTAAACGATATGATGCATCAATATTAGTGCTTATACGCAAATTTTGCCATACCCATTCATCATTTTCCATTGTTAATAATAATGATTGATTCATCATATAATTACCTACAGCTCTAGCAAACTTTGCCCGTTCTGCTAATGCTGCAATAGATTTGGTTTGATTTGTCATTTTTGCCAATAAAGGATGTGCTCTAACCTTTATTTTTTTATTTTTAATTCTGCCTTCGCGAAACGCTCTTCCCATTTTTTCCCATCCGTGGACTTACATCCAAGTTTTTCTCAATATCTTTACTTTATATGTTTAAGGGGGAAAAAATATTTTTTATTGCGTTTCTTGAAGTTGTTTGTACACTCCAGATAATTGCATATTATTTATTTCCATTAACAATATACAACAAATTCCCATGACAGGTAAAATTATGTTTAAGTTTGAATAATTCTGCATTAACAAAATTAAGAATATTATGATAATTAATGATGAAGCCAAATTAATTGATTTGATTTTAAATGTTAATAATGGCGAAGATTCAATAATAAGTGGTAAAGTGAGAGTAAAGAATAATGCAATAATCCATCCAATTAACAAACTTAATGATATCAAAGAAGAATTAAGACAGCCAAGAAGAATACCAACAAAAAGCCCATATCTCCATCCATGTAATTCTGGCCTTGATCTATCATCTAAGCCGAATATAGGTAATAAACTAAAAATCAAGCCAAAAATCAATATTGGAAATAATTCTGCTAATAATTCATT
>CAZMJH010000175.1:578-3379 GCA_964566595.1 uncultured Candidatus Poseidoniales archaeon | reverse complement strand
TTTACAATATTTGAGTCCCCTAATGATTTTTTTTGAACTAATCTTGCATCATTTGGAATTCTATTTAATCCGCCTTGCATGGAATCTCTTGCTTTTCTTATTGCAGAATTTTCTAAATTATTAGCTAATGCAACTAAAACAATAATTAATAATGCTTCAAACCAAGCTTGAAGTAAAACAGCACCCAAAATTGCCATTGATACTAGGGTTTCAAAACTTAATTGAAATCTTTTAATGCTTTCATACGATTTTTTCCTAAGTTGAGTAGAGCCAATAATTATTACCGGTAGAGATATAAGGTATTGTAGGTGGTATTCCAGTGAGTCTATTTCTCCATTCTTTCCCACTAAAAATTGAATAAAATATACAATCGGCAGAAATACTAATCCAATTAAACCATCAAGTAATTGTTTTTGATCAGGTCGTAAACCCCATTCACCACCTTTAGGTTTCAATGACGTTTTCTGACCAAGAACTTCGTCGATTGCTTTTTGAAATTCTTTTGTCAATTCTCCACTAATTTTTGTTGGTAATCTAATAAATATTTTATCTTCTTCAATTCTACTTTCAAGTACACCTGGTTGAATATTTAATCTTTTCAACAATCTATTTTCACCTATATTTAATCTTGTACAAGTCTTTTTTGATGAAATTTCCATAACACTCCACCATTTTGCATTGGGGGCATATCCCAAATCACAAAGTATATTATTTACTTTAGAAATCGTTTGTATTTCAAGGTCTATTTCAAAATTTACTAATGCTGTGGTAATTGAGACTTTAGTATTACTAACTCCTTTCAAAGAATTAAGAGATTTTGAAATTTTTGTAGCACAATCTGGACAATCGATTCCAAATACCTCCCATCCAACATTCCAAACTCCTCCTAATGAGGAAGATAAATTAGAATCAATTTCCTCAGAATTAATTATTTCTGCGGAATTTTTTTTATTTGAATTATTTTTATTTATAGAATTAGATATAAATGAAATCAAATAGAGAATTATTGTTAAAGGTAAAAATACATAAATTACTGCTAAAAAGTAGAAATATACTGAAGATTCTTCTAGAGGGGTAAGTCCTGATTGTAAATATGCCACATCATAATAAGATATTGCAGAACATAATAGGGTGAAAATTAATAATTTAAATGAGATTTTTGTTAATTTAGATAATTTATCCGAACTAGCAAAATAGTTGAAATTTACCTTATCACCTTTGTTAATTAAAATTGCATTATTTTCAACCTTTTCATTTTTTATGTTATTAGATTTTTTTAGTTCAACTGATGAAGAGGAGGGGTTTTCTTCTTCGTCCCCAAGAAATAAAAAATCATCATTACTTGAGTCCGACATACGACTTCCACTGGTAATCAAATCATCAATATTTCTGTATATGATTTAATGCCAAATTTTTCAATTAAGAAATTAAATTTTCAATTGAAATATTACATAAAAAAATGCAATGAAAAGGTGCCGAGGGCAGGATTCGAACCTGCGAACCGCTAGGGAGAGGATCTTGAGTCCTCCGGATTTGACCGCTTTCCTACCTCGGCAATTATCACACTGTAAGGTTTAATGCATTTCAGCCTTATTGTAATGAATTGTTGATAACCCGTCACGTTTCGTTATGGTTTGGCAGGCATGAGTGAAGTCGGTAATGTTGATGCGTCGATTGATGCTAATTTAGCTAAGCAGATAGAGGAAGAACTTCATGCAATTCTTCGAAGGCAAATTAATCGTAGTGGTCCTGTGCCTTTGCCAAGAAAAGATTTTTGGAACAAAATTTCAGATTTATGTAATTTTCTTGAGATTGAAGTAAATAGATTAGGTAAAGCAGAAGGATGGAGTTTACGTACTCAAGCTGCTGCTAAAAGACAATCTAGTATACGTAGAGCAGCTTCTGAACTAGCACGCAAACGTTTAGTTGCAATGCTTGAACATGCAACAACGAATTTATTTACAGCAAATCCTTTTCCAGGAGATGGTTTGGGAAAATCACAGAGCATAGAATCTTTGGATTGGGGTAAACATGATTCTAATGAAAGAAGTTTTTATACACAAGTTGAAGAATTAATTAAAAAATTTAAACTTGATATTAGTTGGGAAAATATGCAATTTGGTGTGCTAGGTGATTTTGAAGATACAACATTAAAAGTTGCAGCCGGAACTATGCAACTTGATGATTTTGTTGACAAAAAAATCACAGATGATGGAACTCCCGAATTATTATTTATTGAAAATGAAGAAGATCTAAATTTTATAGATGATTATGATGAAGAAGAACGCATTGCTCAAGCAGAAAGTTTTAGTGAAGTTTCTACCGATTCTTCAATTGTACAAGATACTGATGAAAAAATAACTTCAAAAGTGGAATCAATTATGAGGATTAAAATCATTAAAGATGAAGAAGAGTCCTTTATTGATTCAACCGGAAAAGAATTTATTTTAAATTTAGGAGACATACATCAAATTGATGAAGCATTAGGTACTATGCTTATAGATTTAGGATATGCTGAATTAGCAAATTTATAATCTTAAACAATACTTCTCATAGCCAATTCAATACTCACAGAATCTGGAATTGCAATTCTTGCAATTTGCCTAAGTGCAATTTCATCTTTATTAGTTGCCAATTTAACTTCAAGAAGTCTCTTGTGTATGCGCATTTCCCAATGATCATAAGTTTCACAACCTTCTCCATCTGGAGATTTTCTGCAAGGAACTACTAATTTACGGGTAGGTAAAGGAATAGGTCCTCTCATAACCACTCCTGCATTGTCACAAATTGTTATGATACTG
>CAZMJH010000175.1:0-568 GCA_964566595.1 uncultured Candidatus Poseidoniales archaeon | reverse complement strand
CACAAACAGTATCAACATCTTCATGTTTCTCGCTTGTCAACTTGATTACGGTGATGCTGGCCATTTCCCCAACTCACCATAATTTTTCTAAAGTAGAATCACTTCTTTTGAATTGCAATACACATTCCTGCAGCAACTGTTTTACCCATATCACGAATAGCGAATCTGCATAATTCTGGGAAATCATCTTTAGTTTCAATAGCCATAGGTTTTGTTGGCATGAATTTCACAGTTGCAGCGTCACCTGTTTTTAGGAAAGAAGGCGTTGAACCATCTTTTAAGTTCTTCATTAATTCCACGAATTTAACAGCAACTTGGCTTGTATGGCAGTGGAATACAGGTGTGTACCCTACTGAAATCGCTTTTGGAATATCCATAATTTGTATGTTTCCAACAAAAGTCTCATCATGCCTTACGTAAACTGGTGCTGTATCTGCATATCCAGCAACATCTCCTCTTCGAATGTCTGTAACTGAAAGTCCACGGCAATTAAAACCAACATTATCTCCTGGTTGTGCTTTATCTACAATTGTGTGGTGCATTTCTATTGATTTTACCTCAGCACTTT
>CAZMJH010000174.1:0-3393 GCA_964566595.1 uncultured Candidatus Poseidoniales archaeon | reverse complement strand
AAGAAGCAGAATTAGCTAGAGTTGCAGCTAAAGCAGAATTCATTGACTTCGATACAATAGGCGTGGCTACAGAAGATCAAAAAGATGATTTAAAGAAAATCAAAGGTGTAGGTCCGTTTTTAGAGGAGAAATTAAATGCAGTAGGTATTTTCACTTTCAAACAAATTGCAAATATGACTCCTGAAATAGAGGAACAAGTTAATGTAGCCATAGAATTTTTCCGAGGGCGAATTAAACGTGATAAATGGGCCGAACAATGCAAAGAATTTGTGCGTAACGGTTAATCATAAGTTATGAAGGGGAGGCTAATATGGGAGTAATTGACTTTCTTGAGCAAATTGATGAATTGAGTATATTTCCTAAGATTGGAATTTGTATAGTTCTGATTTTCTTTTCGTTGATTTTTTCTCGATATGGTATTATTCGTCCATGGTTTCGAATTGTTAAGAAAACTAAAAATGAATGGGACGACATGCTTGTAACTCCAATTTCAAATAGATTATATTTATTTGTATTAGTGGGAGGTATTAATTTATCAATTCTTTGGATTAATTCTGATAAAACAGTAATGGAATCATTAATGCCAATATTTTCTGCATTATATATTTTAATTTCTGCAAGTATTGCTAGTGTAACAGTTGCACATATTGTTCCTGCAGTTATGGAACGGTTTTCTGATAAATCTAATGTTACAGTTTCAGGTAGTAATCCTCTAATAACATTTTTCTTCAGAGGAATTATTTGGTTTGGAGCAATATATTTTGCATTGGCAGAATTAAATATTGAAATGTTTGGTTTGTTGGCATCTTTAGCTGTATTTTCAATAATTATTGGTTTAGCAGTACAACAAACTCTAGGAAATATTGTGAATTCATTTATGCTTGCAATTGATAGACCTTTTGAAGTTGGAGATCGTATTGAAGTTGACGGGATGTTAGGTTCGGTTGCATCTGTAGGCATATTATCAACAAAAATATTAACTAGGGAAGAAAAGTTAGTAGTAATTCCAAATAACACATTAGTGCAAACTACTATCATAAATCACGCTCGAGGTGGAGGAGACGGAATTGCCAGACGTCTTTCAATAATGATGGATATTGGAGTAGATTATAATGAAAGCATTGATCATGTGAAATATACTTTATTAGATGTTGCGAGAAATTGTCCTTATGCATTAGGAAATCCATCACCAAGAGTTTTATTGATTGAACTTGGAGATTTTGCTAAAATATTTAGAGTATTTATTTGGGTTGATGATTATACTGAAGAATGGGTTGCAAAAGATTGGTTACTCAAAACAGTAGATGAACGATTTGAAGATGAAGGTATTGTGATACCTTATCCTACATCCATAGAATTACATGGTTCTTCATTCGAGGATCAAAAAGAGGATGCTAAATCCAAAGAACAAAAGGCACTTCGTAAAGCATCAAGACAAAGAATTTCAAGAATACAAATGGGTAAAGAAGAAAAGAAATTACGTGAAGAGAGAGAGAATGCTAAGGCAGAATTAGAATTAATTCAAAATAGATTAAAAGATCCAGAAATTACCGGTAAAGATCGAAAAGCATTAGAAAATGATGCAAGAGAATTAGAAAATTTACTTGCAATGTTTGATTATGATGATGATTGACCTTAATAATTGAAAAAACATACGGCTTCCATTGTTTGTGAGCGAATCAAATTTGGGAATAATTCGCGGGGAATTTTATTCATCAGGTTTTTTTTGGTTTTTATTTATTTTACACATTGTTTTTGCTGCAAAAGATTTGCGGTTTTTATTTAATTTAGTAGCTATCATGATATTTATAACTAGTCATTTTCATTCTGTATTGGTTCTTTATTTTTCAAAATTGTATAGTGATGTGGATAAAATTCGTGCGATTAAATATACTACATTTATATCTATTATTTATTCAACGGGTTATTGGTATGCTGTAAATGATATGGAATTTGTAATTTGGATATTTGTAATGGGTTTATCTCCAATTTTAATTTCAAGATTAGTAATACGATATTGGATAACAAATAATTGAAAAGAGATGAGTTCTAGGGATGATAGTGACGAATCCAGTTTCATTACATACACCTCCAGATTCAGGAGATAAACCTTCAGAAGAAAAACCATCTGCCGAACAACAAAAACAGATGGAAGCGGCATATAGTCAAATGAAAAGAAGAATGGCAATGGAAAAACTATCATCTTCCATAAAGCATAAAATCATGGTAATGTCAGGAAAAGGTGGAGTTGGCAAATCTACTATCTCTACAGGCCTTGCATTGTCTTTAGCAAAAGAAGGTAACAAAGTAGGCATAATGGATATTGACATTACTGGCCCAAATGTGCCGAAAATGTTTGGATTGCAATCTCACAGATTACATGTTGATGAAGGTAGAATTCATCCAGCCGAGGGGCCCTTTGGTGTTAAAGTAATTTCAATGGCATTTTTACTTGAAGATGAAGACACTCCCGTTGTTTGGAGAGGGCCTATAAAATTAGGAGCAATTCAACAATTTATTGGTGATGTAGAATGGGGAGATTTAGATTATCTTATCATTGATTTTCCCCCTGGAACTTCAGATGAACCTTTGACAGTTGCTCAATCATTACAAAATATTGATGGAATAGTAATTGTGACTACACCTCAAGAAATAGCTCTGCTTGATTCACGCAAGTCAATTAATTTTGCAAAATCTTTGAAAATGAGAGTTTTAGGAGTAGTTGAAAATATGAGTGGATATACTGTGAAGGGAACAGCATCTGATGCTGATGGAAAGATGTTGTCTAATATGGTTGTAAAAGTAAATGGCCCAGGTGGAAAATTGCATGAAGTTGTTACAGATAGGGAAGGTAATTGGCATGTTTCATTAGATATTTTCAAAACTGGGGGTGGTGAAAAAGCATCTAAAGATTATTCAGTACCATTTTTAGGAAAAATTCCATTTGATCCGGGTGTAGTTCGGAGTGGAGATGATGGAGTTCATAGAATCCTTGCAGAACCTGAAGGAATTACTGCTATTGCTTTTGAAGAAATAATAACACAACTCAAAGAGCAATTAACTTCTAGTGATACAGATTCTGTTCTAGAAATTATATGAGGCAAAACCCATGTCTACAACAACAGATGTACCCAAATTAAATCGGTTGGAACGTAAGATAGAGGGTATGTTGTTAAATTGGTCTGATGGAGTTGAACATAATCTTAGTTATCGAACATTATTGTATTGGTGCCCTTGTGCTAAATGTTCCCCATTAAGAGATGACGAAAATACGGCTTTAGGATTAATCTCAAATATAGATAAAATAATTCTAAATAAACCACAAGTGAATAAGGTTGGTAATTATGCATTGAATTTTGAATTAGCGAATGCTTGTAATAGTGGGATTTTTAC
>CAZMJH010000173.1:0-3447 GCA_964566595.1 uncultured Candidatus Poseidoniales archaeon | reverse complement strand
TGATTGTAATGGAAGAGATAGTAGAATCGTATTTTAGAGATCGTAGTTTAGTAAATCATCAAATTGCTTCATTTGATGATTGTATTACTGCTAGAGATGGCAGACTTAGTAGAATGGAAAGAATTGTAAGAAATATTCGTATAGGTACTGATGAAAAACCTGATGATGGAAATGGTGGTATCATAAAACTTGATGTTATTGATCAAGAGATATATGTACGTATCAAAAATATTGTACTTGATACTCCTATTGTTAAAGAGGCAAATGGTGCACAACATTCAGCAACACCCGTGGAATGCCGACTTAGAAAATTAACTTATCAAAGTCCTATTTTAATGGATTGTACAATTTACAAGGATGGTGAAGCACTTCCTGCAGAAAAACGAATAACAATAGGTAATATGCCAATTATGGTTCGTTCAGAACGTTGTAATTTACACCCAAGACATGTATTCAAGGCAGCAAATATCGGTTCAAAAGAAAATGTGATTCTTGAGCCACATAAAACACAAGATGATGCTGACAGATATACAAAATTATTACGTAAAGCAGGAGAAGACCCTCTTGATCCTGGTGGTTATTTCATAATTAATGGTACAGAAAGAGCATTAATTTCAGTTGAAGATCTTGCTCCAAATAGAGTTACTGTTGAATTAAATACACGTTATACAAAAAATACAGAAGTTGCAAAAATCTTTTCACAAAAAGATGGGGTTAGAAAACCATTAACTGTTGAAAAGCGAAGAGATGGTATGTTATTGGCCAAAATTTCAACAGTTGGTACAACTGCTATACCTGTTGTTTTGTTAATGAGGGCATTAGGAATTACTCAAGATCAAGAAATATTTAGAGCAATAGCAGGTCCACATGAAACATTCAAGTTTATTGTAGCTAATATTAATGAAGTAAATGATCAAGAAGAATATGGTCAATCAAAAGATATGGAGGCAGCATTAGATTGGCTTCAGAAAAAATTTGCAGCAGGTCAACAACGTGAATTTAGAGAAGCACGAGTTCAACAATTACTAGACAGGGAATTATTGCCTCATTTGGGAGATACAGACGATGCAAGGATGAAGAAAGCGATTTATCTTGGTCGTATTGTACGTCAAGTTTTAGAAATGGCAATAACAAATCGTAAACCAAATGACAAAGATCATTATGCAAACAAAAGAGTTCGTTTAGCTGGAGATTTGATGGAGGATTTATTCCGTGTATCTATGAATCAACTTGCTAGAGATTTAAAATATCAACTTGAGCGTCATCATAATCGTAAAAGAGATTTAAAGATTTCAAGTTGTTTACGTCCCGATGTATTAACATCCAAAATTATGCATGCTCTTGCTACCGGAAATTGGGTTGGTGGGCGCAGTGGTGTCAGTCAATTATTAGATCGGACAACTTTCCTTTCAGCATTATCGCATATGAGGAGAGTTACAAGTCCATTAGTTCGAAGTCAACCACATTTTGAAGCAAGAGATTTACATCCGACTCAGTGGGGAAGATTATGTCCAAATGAAACACCAGAAGGTCAAAATTGTGGTTTAGTGAAAAATGCTGCTCAGATGATTGATGTTTCTGAAGATGTACCTGTTGAAGATGTTAAATTACAGTTGAAAGAAATGGATGTATTTATGCCCGAAGATTGGTCTGATGGTTCAAGGATACATGTAGATGGAGATATATTTGGGTTGCACAAGCGTCCTAAATCATTAGTTAACCAATTCAAGAATGCTAGAAGAAGAGGAAGAATACGCCCAGAAGTTTCTATTAGACATGATGTTGAAAATAAAGACATATTCATTAATACAGACAAAGGACGTATTTTGAGACCACTTCTTGTGATAGATGGTGGAAGTTTGAAAGTAACTAATGAGATACTTGAAAAATTATCAAACAGAGAAATTGAATTCAAAGATTTAGTTAGCAGAGGTTATGTTGAATGGATAGATGCTGATGAAGAGGAAGATCAATACATTGCATCCAGACCATTTATTTTACCACAATTATCTCCGAAATCGGGATTACCATTATCTCAAGCAAATACTCAATGGGTGAATATTGGTGAAGATAGAACTACTGTAGCTAAAATTACGGCTAAAGTTAGAAAAGCATCAGGTGAATTAGTGGAAGAAATACATGAATTTCCATTGACTTGGACTAAAGATGATGGAAATGGAACATTAGAACCAGATACTGCTTTTACTCATTTAGAAATTGATCCTCAATTGATTCTTGGAGTGTGTGCTAGTTTAATTCCATATCCAGAACATAATTCTACACCTAGAGTTACAGGAGGTACAGCGATGGTTAAACAAAGTCTTGGATTACCCTCTTCGAATTTCTTATTGAGGCCAGATACACGTCTTCATGTATTGCATTATCCTCAAAATTCATTGGTAGGAACTAGAGCAATGGATGCAACAAATTTCTTAAGAAGGCCAGGAGGTCAAAACTATGTTGTTGCTGTTATGTCTCATCATGGTTATAATATGCAAGATGCAGTTATTATGAACAAAGGAAGTATTGATAGAGGATTAGGAAGATCTACTTTTATTAGAACTTATAATTCTGAAAGACGCAGATATCCAGGAGGACAATTTGAAGAAATAGAAGTTCCAGGAACAGGTCTTGTAGAAGTTAAAGGATTACGTTCACCTGATGCTTATTCTCATTTAGAAAAAGATGGTTTGTCAATGCCTGAAGTACAACTTGAGGGAGGAGATGTCATTGTAGGAAAAACAAGCCCTCCTCGATTCCTTGAGGAAACAGGTACTGGTGGATTTTTACAAGCCCATGAAAGAAGAGAATCTTCAATGTTGATAAGGCACGGAGAAAAGGGATATGTGTCAAATATATTTGTTACAGAATCACTTGAAAGTGGAAGATTGATACGTTCTACTGTAAGAACAAATAAAATTCCTGAAGTGGGAGATAAATTTGCGAGTCGACATGGGCAAAAAGGAGTTATTGGCAGATTAGTTCCACCTGAAGATATGCCATTTACGAGAGAAGGAGTAGTACCTGATTTGATAATTAACCCTCATGCTATTCCGAGTAGAATGACTGTTGCGCATGTAATGGAAATGATTGGTGGAAAAGTAGGTGCAATGGAAGGACGCTTTATTGATGGTACTGCTTTTGTTGGAGAAAAAGAATCTTCCTTGAGAGAGGGATTGGTTCACAATGGTTTCCATCATTCTGGTAGAGAGACGATGTACAACGGTGAAACAGGAGAAGCATATCCTGTGGACATATTTGTTGGTGTTATTTATTATCAAAAATTACACCATATGGTTAGTGGTAAAATACATGCAAGAAGCAGAGGTAGAGTACAAATTCTTACCCGTCAACCTACAGAAGGTAGAGCTAGGCAGGGTGGTTTGAGATTTGGTGAAATGGAACGTGATTGTTTGATTGCTCATGGCGCTGCTATGGTAATTAAAG
>CAZMJH010000172.1:1841-3486 GCA_964566595.1 uncultured Candidatus Poseidoniales archaeon | reverse complement strand
AAACCAATTTTAAAGATTCCGGAAAGTTATGATGATATACAATTTTTTGGTGATATTTCACATATGATTTAGAATTTCATTCTTTGCTAAGTTTTTCCAATACTCTCCTCCATCGCGATTTGCTAAGGGATTTGCAGGACTCGGATGGGGTATTTTAGTAATTTTAACAGTATGATTTTTTAATGCGATTGATGCACGAGATGCGGCATAATTTCCAACACCAATCACAACTTCAATGTTCATTATTTCAACAACTTCTCGTAGATGTTGATCGCAGAATTCAAATAATTTAGAAGCCGACGGTCCAGTTAATTTTTCAGGTGTAATATTTTGGCCTTTTTCATTAAACATCCATAATGGACAATGATTAACAATGTAGATGGCTTCACTTGTTTTTTCAGGATTTTCATAAAGTTCGTTAAGCAGACTCCAAATCCGTCTTCCTGAAACTTCATGTTTAGGTTGTTCTAAACCAACAACAATTCTTTTTGGATGATTCATTCTTGGTTGTTTAACTTCCAAATTTTGAATTTTAAGAAATTCTCTAACTTGTTCAGGGCACCCAAAAGGAACTCCAGTATTGCCCATTCCGTGTCCAGGGTTCATTCCCATCATCAATATTTTAGCGCCTCTACCTGCAAAACGAGTGATATATTCTTGATGTGGATTCCATGCATAGTATAATGGATTGTAAATAATATCTAATTTGTTTTGTTCTTTTAGTAATGTTGGGATTAGGTTATCACATGCATCTTTCAATTTAATCGCGGCTTGACGAACAGACTCCATTACGGCCGCATCCATGTTGCGACCAAAATGTTTCAAGAGAAAAGCATAACGTATGGGGTACTATGGGTAAGTGAATGGGTGTAGAATTAACCGTCACAAAAAAAGAACTAAGTGGAGAATTAATTCGTTTTGCTTCTCTTGGAATTTTCAATGTTGGCGTAATGCTTCTTTTTTTCAGTATCATAAGATTTACACAGCCAGAAATTAATCCCGCTTTTGATGCTTCAATCGCTTGGTTTATTGCTTATCTTACTACATCAATCATGGCCCATCACTTGCATAGAAAATATACATTTTCTTCAACTGATGGAGTCTATAAACGTAGTTTGTATAGGGCATTAATGGTATATTCTACTGTAATGGTTCTTAGTACAATTGTAATGTATATTGCAGTTGATATTTTTGGTTTTGATGATTTCTTAACAGCCGTAATACTTAATCCCACGACCGGTTTGTTAAATTTTTTAGGATTAAGATTACTTGCATTTGAAATGCCAATGATTGACAGGCAAGAATCTGAAAATTAGTTAATTATGAGTTCGGCTAATTCTGGAATATTTGTATCGATATTTATGAACGCATCTTCTAAATTTTCAAATGCAGGAGAATTTGGGTTTTTTGATAATTTTTTAGCCTTTGTTGAAATTATCTTCCAAGCTGTCTTTTCCCCAATACCTGGTATTGCAGCTAATTGGTGTTGACTCACAGAATTAATATCTAGATTTGTCTCTACTCCAGTAATACTTCTTTTTCCATGATTAGTGACTATTACGTTTGATTTAGTTTCAAGGGGTATGTGATATTCGGTTCCTATTAAGATAGGATATGCTCCAATTTGTCTTCCAAAAGTAACTCC
>CAZMJH010000172.1:0-1831 GCA_964566595.1 uncultured Candidatus Poseidoniales archaeon | reverse complement strand
TTCATCTGATAGATGTTTAGAGGTGAGGTGTATAGGAAGTCTAGTACGATTATCATGAGACTCCCACCACACATCTTTCAGCACAGTACCAATTGGAAACATTTCATTGAGTAAAGGGCCATCAAAATCATCACGAACTTTTGATTTAAATTCTTTAAATTCTTTAGGAGGTATTTCTTGGAAACCTTTTCCTTCTACTTGCCTTATATTTATACGTCTCAGCCACAAACCTTCGTTACGTAATTGTGATAAGAAATTTAAATTTAATTTGTAAGTTATTTCAGGAACTTCTCCATGTAAACCTGCTATAAAATTTAATCCTGGCAATAATTTTGGAAGCCCTCTGTCTCCTCTTTCTTTCCCGTATTTATTGATTAATCGTATAGCTGTTTTTGCTTGTTTTGAATTACAATTAAGCCAATTTGAACTATGTACGATTGGATCTACACTTTCAAGACCAAAAGAAAGAATAGCACCATCTGACAATGTATCAACTAATATTTTAGTTATCTCAGTACTAGGCTCAATATTTTCAGCAATAATACTAGGATTTGCATTGTCTACATGTAAGATGTTTAAGCGCTCATCATCACGTAACCCGTATAGTAATTTTTCCAAAGGTTTAGGATTTGGAATCGGATATTCTAATTCTTCAACACCTTCTGCCAAATAGGTATAGACATCAGTCATACCACCAAGCCGTACATTTTTTACACCTAATTCTAAAGCAGTTTTAACTTCGGAAATTATGTCTTCAGGTGAACGCCATAATGGAAGTCCCTTTTTTGGTTCAAGACAAAATTTACAGCCATTTTTGTAACGTACACATCCTTGATAGACTTCAACTTCATATGTAAGCGGCCCATTTAAATCTGGATGTTCTAATACTGCTTTTGATGCAGCACCTGCTTTAGCCCATTCATTCCATTGCTCAGAAGTTCTTCGAAGGTGTTTCCATTGTGAACCGTCAAGATAGTGATTTAGTGTGGCATCAGTATCCCAATGTGCAAGGAAGAGATTTTTTCTCAAGGGATTCCATCCTTGATGTCGCCATCCTCTAATTGCCCATCCTCCACAAAGAATTGGTGAATCAATTGGCATAGATGCAATAATACGTTCAGTTTCATTAAGACTAATCGGTGTTCCACGAAGATATTTTCCAGGAACTACAGCACCTGCAAGAATGACTAACCCTGCTAAATTTTGAATATTTTTAGAATCCAAAACACGCCATTGATCAATAGTCATATACCGATAAGGAATTTTCTTTTTTTCAAATACACCTGCAATATATCTGCAATGAAAACCAATGTATGGGGGGACGCCAAAAGCAGCAGGTTCGTCTTCATAACCATCAATAAGTAGCCAGTATGAATCCTGGCCATCCATATTTAATCCTCAATACCTTCATCTTTGCGTGCTTGCATTTCTCGTGATGAACGCGGATTTTTCCCTTTGTTTTTTTGTCCACCTTTATTTTCTGATTCACGAACTCCAATTTTACGACCGTTTATTTCAGAACCATCTAGTGCCTTAATTGCTTTATCTGCAGTTTCTTTAGATGCAGTAACAAAGCCGAAACCTCTACTTTTTCCAGTTTCTTTGTTAAGTGGAATGGATACATCAATTACTTTACAATGTTTAGAAAATAATTTGTTCAGTTCCTTTTCATTAATATCCCAAGGAAGGCCTCCAACAAATATTTTTTTGCCAGCAGGTCTTCTTTCTCTTTTATCTGATGATTTATCATCAGCATCTTTAACAGTAATTTTTCGTCCATCTAATTCGTATTTATGTAATTCTTCAATAGCGGATATTGCAGATGCTTTCC
>CAZMJH010000171.1:0-3582 GCA_964566595.1 uncultured Candidatus Poseidoniales archaeon | reverse complement strand
AAGGTGTACTTGAATGAGAAAACCCATGAGAAATTTTTCTAACTTGAGAGATACCATCTTCGTCACCTTCAACCCATATTCTTCCATTATCACTTACTGTAATTCTGCATCCTGTGAATTCTTTTATTTTTTGAAGGTTTTTTCCCTCAGTTCCAATAAAGAATTTTATTGAATTTGAACCTATATATTCTACAACGCCTGTGGAAATCTTCCTCAAACCTATGCCTTTCATTGTACACACCACTCCCTGTTGACTATCTACTTCTTGAACTCTTAATAATGCATAATCTCCCACAACCATATGTTCTTCAAGATCTCCAAATTGTGTATTCCATGGAGATAAACTCATGGGTAATAATGCATCAAAAGGACCACCGATGTTAAACATCCACAAATTACCCCTCATTGATTTTACATAACCTATTACTAAGTCACCTGAACGTGGCATATATGCTGAATTACAAGCTTGCAAATAATATGTGCCATTGTTTATTTTAACATGGCCTAATTGTGTTGCAATTAATTTATTTTCAATTTTTATTGTTCCACTTCCAGCAATGATTTCACCACTGCTTTCGATAGTGTCACCTGGTATGACAAGGCGCTCCGGGGCACCAGAATATTCTTCATTCATCTTTCTCCTCCGTTGCATGCGACCATAGTTCTCCGTTTAAGTGAAGCGGAACTATAATTCTTTGAATTCTGCATCTGAATCTCTTTTCATTACCTTGGAAATTAAATCTGATTTCATACCTGCCGGTATCTCTATGATGCAAACCCATTGACCATTTGGGAGCCATTCTTCCTTCTCTTTATATTGCCTCAACAGTTGTGAAACACCCCCATATTGCTTTCCTGAAATTTTAAATGCCAACCTTGTATTTTCAAATGACAAAGGTATTAGGGGTTTGAGAATTTTTATTGCATCTTTAATTTTTTCATCTATTTTTTTGAAAGGGTCAATTGAAAACCTAGATTCATCTAATGCTAATTCGATTCTTGTATGGGGATGAGGTGTTTTAGATTTAGGATCAATTGCATTTGATTGTATATATTGTATAATCCGCCTCTTCTTTGATTCAATCATTTTTTTCCTTTGGTTAGCAGTTAATTGGATATCACCTTTCGACAATATGATATTTGCAATTGTTTGAAAATCAGTTGTTTCAAATGCTCTTTCTAATAATTCTCCTGTGGGTCTTTCTCCCGCCCTTGCATCATGAAATACATCCTCTATTGCTAATAATTTATCTAATTGAACATTTGTGGAATCCTCTTTCCAAGAATCCATTAAACTAGAATCTACAAGTAATTCAAATCGTTTTCCAAATTTTTCGTAACGTGCAATTACGGCATCGTCAAGACTAACCAATCATTTCCCCTCATTCATCTGTTTCAAGGGGTTTTAATTTATCGATATTTTTGTTCACATCATCCCTATTTAGAGTTCTATATCCTGATGAATCTATAATTGCAATTTCTACAGCCTCCCGGTTAAGTTCGGAATCTAAACTTGTTCTCAATGCCTCTAAACCCATTTTAATGGCTGCATTCAAGGTCATATTTTCCCTCCAATTAGATTCAAAATAATCGGACACGGCACCTCTGCCTGAACCAATTCCTCCAGCATGATATGATTGATATGCACCACTAGGGTCTGTCTCAAAAAGGTGTATACCTTCATCATCAACGCCACCAACAAGCAAAGCAGTACCAAATGGCCTTGAACCCCCGTATTGTGTGAATGATTGTTTAAAATCACAAATCTTCTTCGCTAAAGTTGTAACTGGAACAGAATCGGCATAAGTAATTCTATTGACTTGACATTCTACACGGGCCCTTTGAACTAATTGTCTCGCATCCGCAACAAGTCCACTTGTTGCAAATCCAATATGATCATCTATTTTGAAAACTTTTTCTATTGATTCTGGAATTATTAATCGGCTATTTATTCTTTTATCTACAATTAAAATAACTCCTTCTCGAAATTTTAAACCAGCTGTAGTAGTTCCCCTTTTGACTGATTCACGTGCATATTCAACTTGAAATAGCCGCCCATCAGGACTAAATGTAGTAATTCCATGGTCATACCCTCTTCCGCTTGGTTGCATCTTCACACCGACTATCCCTGATAAACGGGTCTTATCAACCTATCTTGTTTACATGCATACAACCGTGACATTCATGAAAAAATACACTTTCACGAAGACTATGCGAGTGGCGATATTGTCATCAGGGGGAAAAGATTCAACCTATGCACATTGGTGGGCAACATTACAAGGTTGGGATGTTTTGGCATTAGTTACTTGTAAAATTACAGATGATGATAGTATGATGTTTCAAATACCAGGTACTGAAATCGTTAAACTTCAAAGTATTGTTACTTCTACAAAATATCTTGAATTAGAATTTAGTGGAAAAGAGGAAATAGAAATGCTAGAGTTAACTAAACAAATTAAAAAAAATATGGTTAAAGGTTCTATTTTAGAAAATATAGATGGTATTGTAACAGGAGCATTGAAAAGCGATTATCAAAAATCAAAAATTGAACGTATGTGTGAGGATCTAGGCATCCATTCATTTTCTCCTCTTTGGCATAAAAATTCAAATACATATATGGGTCTGTTAGTAAATAATAACTTTGAAATGATTATGACGTCAGTATCTTGTGAAGGTTTGGATGAATCATGGCTTGGAAGTACAATTGATACTAAAAATCTTGAGGAGTTATGTAATATTTCTGAAAAATATAGATTCAATATAGATGGAGAAGGAGGGGAATTTGAAACGAGTGTAATAAATGCTCCCCATTTTAAATCAAAAATATATTGGGAGGGTGAAAAAGTATGGAAGAGAGATAGTGGGATGTTGAAATTTATTTCATTGAGAATTTAATTTAATATTCACACTTAAGCGTCATACTCAAACGCAAACCCCTACTCGGATGGTTGAGAGCAATGCCCTTTTCGCCACTTGATTATCGTTATGGATCAGAAGAATTCAAGTCAATATGGACTGAAGAAGGAAGACATAAAAGGCAATTAGATGTTGAAAAAGCATTAATTTGGGCTCATATGAAATTAGGTAAAGTGAATGAAGAAGATTACAAAACTATTGAAAAAATCGCTAACCCCGAAATCGTTACATCACAAAGAGTAAAAGAAATAGAATCTGAAACTAAACATGACATTATGGCATTGACAAAAGCGATGGCTGAAAAGGCAGGAGAGGCAGGGTGGTGTATCCATTTAGGAGCAACAAGTAATGATATTGTTGATACCGCTGTTGCACTTCAAATTAAAGATTCTATAATGATGTTACGTGATAGATTATGTGGCCTTATTGGTGTTTGTGCAAATTTGGCTGAAAAACATCAGAATACTGTAATGCTTGGAAGGACTCATGGACAAGCAGCTGTGCCAATTACATTTGGACTTAAAGTGGCTGTTTGGACAGATGAAATGGTTAGGCATTTGAATCGAATTGATGAATGTAAAGAGAGAATTTGTGTGGGTAAATTTTTGGGAGCAGTTGGAACTGGAGCGGCACAAGGGGAAAACGCAAGAGAGTTGCAAAAACTAA
>CAZMJH010000170.1:0-3615 GCA_964566595.1 uncultured Candidatus Poseidoniales archaeon | reverse complement strand
TTTCAATATGCCAACAATGCTGATTTTCAGAGTTATGGCCTTTTATCAAGTTATACTTGTTGTGATACAGTAATCCGTCCAGAGTTTCTTTGGATAATAGATGGGATGGTAAATAAGGAACAACAAATTGGAATTACAATTCAAAATTTAGGGTCTACAGGAAGCGGACAATTTGATTTGAGAATTTATATTGAACATAATGAATATGATGAATTTATTATTTTTGATCAAATTATTCAAGTTGCTACTATTTCTGGTTCCAGTTCTAAAATTGTGTATGTGAATTGGGTTCCGGATTATTCTGGAAATCATACAATAAGGGCAGTTACACAACATCCACAAGATGACGATGTATCCAATGATATGTATTCAAGACATTATACTGTGGGCTCATTATATGAAAATGCTAATTCTGCGGGTATTTGGACTTCTATGACCTCTCATTGGGCTATAGACACAGATACAGGAATAACTCCTCATGATTCAAGCACTTTTTATCGCAATTCATTTTATGTGGGGGATATGTCAACTACAACTTATGGAAATAATTGGATAGAAAATATGGATTCATCTTCATTAAATTTTGGTGATAGAGTGTCGAATCCAGTTAAATCATTTCAGATATCTTTTTTATTGTCTGGTGCTAGTAAAACAGGAGATAATTTGTATCTTAAAATTGAGAATTCTCCAGGTAATTGGAAAACTCTGGGCACAATAAGTACCGTTATAGATTCTTCAGCCTCAAATTGGAATCTGTTTAATTATAATGTTCAACCAATAGATATGACTTCTAATGGTAAACTTAGGTTGAGTTTTACTTCTAATGCGGCAGGTACTGATTCGGGATATTGGGTTGATGATTTTGTTATGGTCTATGATCAAGTTGCTAAATCAGATGAATTCAATCCCAAAATTTTGAGTGTTTCCGGTGGGGAAACTTCAGCGGAAGAATGGTCTGAACATGATGTTGAAATACTAAATGATGGTAATTTGGAAGATAAATTAACTTTGGATATCACAGATTTACCACAAGATTGGGATTGGTCTGTTAGTTACAAGAATGGAGGCCCAGTAGATAGTCAAATGGGTATAGAGGTTTCAAAAGGTTCAACTAAAAATCTAACTGTTAGAGTAAAACCATCAGCTAATTCAACATTAGGCCAAACCGATTTAAATTTAAAAATTAGTTCTATAAATTCACCATCTTCTGGAGAATTAAAACCATTTCAATTGAATGTATTGCCTACATATTTACCACATCTTGAATTTGAGGAAGAAAATGGTTTATGTACTCCTGGATTTAGTTGTGAATTTTTTGCAATGTTGACAAATCAAGGAGACGTAACAGATAGTTTTGAAATATCTACAGATATTTTAATCCTTAGAACCGGATGGTCATTTGATCTATCTTGGAATCAATTGATAGATATTGTACTTGAATCGGGAGAATCTACACTTATCAGAATGACTGTAGATATCCCCTCTGGAACTATTCCAGGGCAATACAGTAGTCTTATGTTGACTGCAACTAGTGAAACCAGAGATGATATATTTTCCAGAATAAGAATTAATGCTACAGCCGGAATGGTTTCTAATGCAAATTTTGCCGTAGATATATCTGAATTAGATTATAATGTAATTAGTCCAATACCTGGTTCGACAATTGAATTGCCATTTACTCTTTGGAATAATGCAACGACATATGACTCATTTGAAGTATGTATTGAAATTAGTGGATCAAGAAGTTGGTCAGTAAATTCAGAAAATATGGGTATGATAATAGAAGAAGACGAGGAATGTATCACACCTTATGTCTTTGATGTGCCCGGTTTAACCTCTTTAGAATTGAATATTGAAGTTTCCATACCAGAAAACGCACAAAATGGAGACAAAGGTCCACTTTTAATTCCGATTGTAAGTAGCGCGAGAAGTGGCGAAAATATTTCTGTAATTCCCTTTAATGATTTTTCTGTAAGGATGATTACTAATTTAGAAATTAGCGATTTAGTTTCACACAATTATCTTTCTCCTGGGAGTGAGAATATACTTACATTCAATGTAAGTAATGGTGGGAATGGTGCTGACGAGGTATTATTTGCTGTTGAAAACTTAGTTTATGATTGGGAATATTGGTTTAGTGATGGAGAAAATATAATTGAAACAATTGAATTAAGTCCAAGTTATGAGGGTAATGATGTCGAGAAAATTTATTTGCATTTATTAGTTCCAAATGATGTTTCTGGAGAAACTTCTGTAAATTTCAAAATATCTATTGTCTCAAATTTATATGAGACTGAATTTGATTTATCTAATAATGTTCTTTCATTTACGGGATTTACTGCAATGGTATTTAATCCAGAGTGGGTTATCCCACCAATACAATCTCTTGCTACTGAAGCTGATAGAATTATTGAATTAAATGCAACTATTATTAATACTGGTAATTCATTTGATAGTCAACTTAAAGTTAAATTTGAATTTGAAACTAATCATCCCACATCTGGCCTTAGTTCAGTACTTAGCGTACCAACTTATGGCGATGAATATTATACCCCAGGACAATGGGTTTCGACTCCATTAGAGAAGGATCAATTGGCTAGAATTGAAATAATGATAATAATCCCTTCAGAAATTCAGATACCTACTGAATTGATTGTCATATGGCATATTGAAGGAGGCACAAATCAACTAGGGGAGTCAGTTATTATGACAAATTTTACAACTATTGATGTTTCTATTTATCGGAGTATTTCGGTAGATATGGGCATTAATGGAGGGGTAGTATCTCCTTCAAGTTTTGAATATTTTAGTATTAATTTCACTAGTGGTTCATCTGTTATTGAGGATTTAAATATAGAATATAAAATTCCAGATGATTGGTTTTTTTCATGTGATGACCCCTCTAATGATGGTGAATTTAGAGTAGTAATACCTGCGGCTACTTTTGGTAGTACTAGAAAAGCAAGAATCGACTGTAGTTTACAAATTGGAGATAGTTCGGGATTGAAGGCTTTTAATATTACATTAATAGATGATGATGGAAACGAAATTCAATCTTGGGATTTAGAATTAGCAGTTGAGGCAGAAGAAGAAGTTGGTTTTGTTTCTTCCTTTTTTGCAGAAAATGGAGTATTGAAAGGGATGATGCTTACATTTGCAGGTATTATTTTTGTATTAATGATAATTCTTATTTTACAAAAAAGGGAAGAATATGAGGAATATGAAGAAGAAAGTAAAGAAGATACAGCTCAATATTCACAACAGCAGCAATACCTGCAGCAACAACAATACTTACAGCAACAGCAATATTCCCAACAAACCGTTCCGGTTCAAAACATTCCAGTACAACATTCTATTGCTCCTCAATTTGCTCAACCATCATCTAGACCACCTACTGATAACCACGAAAAAACTCTTCAAGATGCATTTGGTTCATTAATGTCTGAAAAGTCAGAAAATGAAGAAAACAATCAATAGGGGGGTGATGGATTTGCCAACATTTTGGTATTTATTATTATTTATTGTATCAATTTGTGGAGTTATTTCTTGGTATTTACGGAATTATACTGAGCGTGTTCAATTACTTAGATTTGTAGCAATTACCGGAATTGTTTC
>CAZMJH010000169.1:0-3647 GCA_964566595.1 uncultured Candidatus Poseidoniales archaeon | reverse complement strand
AAAGCGACAGATGGTAACAATCGATTAGGAGGAGATGATTTTGATGAAATTGTAATTAAGTGGTTAGTTGATAATTTCAAAAAATCAACGGGAATAGATCTTAGTAAAGATAACCAGGCAATGAGTAGATTGAAAGAAGCTGCAGAAAAAGCTAAAATTGAATTATCTGGAACTACACAATCGCAAATTAATTTGCCGTTCATAACTATGAAAGATGGTCAACCAGAGCATCTTGATATTTCATTGACAAGAGCAAAATTTGATGAGTTAACTTCTAAATTAGTAGAATCTACTATGAAACCTACAATTAGGGCATTAAAAGAAGCAGGAGTAGATAAAAAGGATATTGACAAGGTTATTTTAATTGGTGGTTCAACTCGTATACCTGCAGTTCAAGAAGCCTTAGAGAAGGCAATAGGAAAGAAACCATTCAAAGGAATGAATCCTGATGAAGCAGTTGCAGCAGGTGCTGCATTACAAGCAGGAATTATTGTTGGAGATGAAGATGTAGGCGATATTTTATTGTTAGATGTAACACCACTTTCTCTTGGAATTGAGACTTTAGGAGGTGTAATGACACGTTTAATCGATCGTAACACTACAATTCCAACTCGTCGTAGTGAGGTGTTTTCAACAGCTGCAGATAATCAACCTGCAGTTGAGGTGCATGTACTACAAGGTGAACGTGAATTTGCTAAAGATAATGTAACATTAGGACAATTTCATCTGGTTGGAATACCAGCAGCACCAAGAGGAGTTCCACAAATAGAAGTAACATTTGATATAGACGCAAACGGAATAGTGAATGTAACTGCAAAAGATCTAGGAACTGGAACAGAACAATCTGTAAAAATAGAATCACAAACTTCGTTAAGTGAAGATGAAATCCAACAAAAAATTAGTGAAGCAGAAGAATTTGCTGAAGATGATAAAAGAAGAAAAGCACGTGTTGATTTACGTAATCAAGCAGACAGTATAGTATATCAAACTAGGAAAACATTAGATGATGCAGGAGATAAATTAGATGATGCAGAAACTGCAGAAGTCAAAACATTACTTGATGATTTAGAGGGTCTGATTCGTAAGGATGATCAATTAATTGATGTTGAAGAAATTGATGAAGCAGCAATCCAAGCAAAAGTTAGTGAAATAGAATCTGCAATGCATGGAATTTCAACAAAATTATACGAAGCAGCAGCTTCAGCAGTATCTGATGAACAATCAGCCAATGATGGATCATCAATTAATATTGATGGTGATGATGTAGTTGATACAGATTACGAAGTAATCGATGATACAGAATAATTTATTCATTTTTAATTAAATTATACAGAGTACGTACATGAACTCCAGTTGCACCGTGTGCAACCATTGCATTATTCGATGCACCCCAAGCGGTTCCAGCAATATCTAAGTGTGCCCAAGGATATTGTTCAGCGTCTTTTTCATCACTCATTTTTGGAACAAATTGCTTTAGGAAAGCTGCTGCTGTATTTGAACCACCCCAACGAGATCCTAAATTTTTAACATCTGCAATTTTTGAGCCAGTCATTTCTTTTTCAAATGCGGGTAATAATGGCATTGGCCAAGCTAACTCATCTATTTCCGCAGCAGTAGAACGAATTTTTTCACGTAATTCGTCATTGTTTGACCAAAGCCCACTTGCTTCATGACCCAATGCAACAACACAAGCACCAGTTAATGTGGCTAAATCAATAATAAATTTTGGATTAAATTCTCCGGATTTCCATAATCCATCTGCGAGAACATTTCTTCCTTCAGCATCTGTGTTTAGAACTTCTATTGTTTTACCAGAGTATGTGCTAATTACATCACCTGGCCGATAGGCATTAGCGCTTGGCATATTTTCAGCCATACAGGAAATTCCAACAACATGTCCTGAATGTCCACATGCATGTAATGCTTGCATTAATCCAAATACCGTTGCAGAACCATGCATATCATATTTCATTTCATCCATACTAGCACCAGGTTTAAGTGAAATTCCACCAGTATCAAATGTTATTCCCTTTCCTACAATTACTGGAGGATTTCCTTTACCTTTTGGTTTATTCATTTCAAAGATAACCATACATGGTTTACGACTACTACCTTTTCCAACATTTTCTAAACCACCCATTTTATTTTCAAGAATTCCGTCCCAATCAATAATCGTTACAGAAACGCTCTTTTTCCCTTTACCCCATTCTTCAGCACGTTCAGCATAAGCCATTGGATAGAGATCATTTGGAGGGGCGTTTCCTAAATCCCTAGCCAAGTGAACTCCTGTTGAAATATTGTAATTTTCTATACAAATATTTTTCAGAGCTTCAACATTACGAGGAGAACATTGTACATTTAAATTGAAAGGAGAATCATCATTTTCTTCATCATCATCCTTTTTTGATTTATATTCATCAAATTTATAATCTCTTAGAATCATTCCTTCAATAAATACTCCCATCATTTTTAATTTCCATTCAGAAGAAAATCTAATTGTTAGACTTTTTCCGTGTTTTTTTGTTAGTTTTGATAATAATTTTGCTCCCGAATCTCTAACTGATTTTGAAGTAATTTTATCTCTTTTTCCTAATCCTACAAGTACAACTTTATTTTCTCCACCAAATACATTTACTATTTCTTTTTGTTTTCCAGTAAAGTCATCACTTCCTAGAATTTTTTTAATTAATTTTCTAGTTAATCTACCTGTTTCATTCATACTTTTGTTTGGAGGTTTTTCACAACCTTCAAAACATGGTAAAATTAGAGTGCCATTAAGAGATGAAATTTGTTCGACTTGTATATTCATATGTATCTCACGAAGGATGCCATTGGGTTCGACTATTCAAAGACGGCGCTCAATAACGACGTTTATCCCATGCGATTGCAAATAATGATACAACTAATATCGCAATGGGGTCGAAAATTAATGAACCACCCAAAAAACCTTCTTCTTCATTTGAATTAATATTAATAACGTCATTAGTAATATTTTCATTGACCCACATGCTCGAATCAATGACACGCTTTTGATAGAATAATTCGAAGTGACCATTATCAGTCAAACTTAGATTTGTCGTATCGAGGTGAATGTGTGAACTGTTAGTTGCATTGACGCTAAACAACTCTGAAGTCCACAAAACTTCGTCGTTATTGATGTATTGAACGGTAGCATTTGAGGTACTTGCTCGTCCCAAATTTTCCACATTTAACTCAATAGAATCTTCATCGTAGTCAAATGAAGTCACTGACAAGCGCGCTCGCCAATACCAAATGTTGGTAATTAGATATTGCATTACATCTAATTCTTCACCGAGGCGACTTGACAATGGTTCTGTTGTCCCAGGCAACCATTGCTCATCATCCGTTTCAAAGGTAAATGTTGGATAGCCCATGATCCCGTATCCATAATCCCGACTTGTTCCACAATTTGGGTATAATCCTTGATTGGCATTTTGAATCGGGATGTCTGAGATATTTGTATGAACATCATCTCTGATGGAATGAAATAATTCCCAATCCGAAGGTTGCTCAGGCCATTTGCCCCAAGGGTAGAGCATAATCCAAACCCCAGTATGCATTGTGACATACAAATCGGCGTCAGGAACCATCGTGTTCATGTAAATCGAATTTGCAAGAGTTTCAGA
>CAZMJH010000168.1:0-3664 GCA_964566595.1 uncultured Candidatus Poseidoniales archaeon | reverse complement strand
AATGCCCACGAATGGTTATTAAAAAAACGAGGTTTTTGCAGTAAATTACATTCCTCAATATTCTCAATTGGAAAATCACATGATTCGGGATTTAAATCAATTTCAGATTCGTTCTCCATGATAATTGTTGCATTTTGTCCAGAAGACAAAGTGATCCACAACATATCTCCATCTTGCCTCCATCCTGAATCAAGTGTCTTATTTTCTAAACTTAATTTTTGCAAGGAAGTTTCTCCAATATTGACATTAAGTACCGTATTATTTCTCACATCAACTCCTTTAGTAATTGGAACATTCCAAGCTAAAGTATTGAATCCATTTTCAGAAGAATTATTATCTCCATTATTAATGATTATCCACTCTTTAGAATTATACGAAAATAAATCAAAACTATCATAATTGCGATGATAATCATAAGAATAAGCCTCTCCCCAAGTAGTATACCACAAATTTTCCGATTCTAACCACTCTACAAGTGCGCCATTTGTTCGAACCTTAAGATCTGCTATTTGAGCCTGCCAATGTAAATTAACCATGGCTCCTTGTTTGGCTAAATTCTGAATTTCATCTAATGATGATACTGATTGTTCAATACTTCCACTATATCCAAGATTCCACCAATCGGAATTATATTCTGGTATATCAGTAGCATCATGCCATGCTGTATTTTTATAATTTGTATTAAGACCGTGTACTGTAAAACCAACCGCAAACAAAGCAGCATGATCACTCGAATCAAAATTGGGATTTTCTGACATATCTACTCCGAAAGATAATGGCTCACTACTCCAACGTGATGCATTTGTCCGTTCTGTCAAATATTTTTTACATTCAGAAGCAGATAAATTTGGCATAAATTCCAAATTCAAAGTAGGCATTCCTTGACAACCTAATTCATCTCCTGCTGCAATCCTTCCATCCCTCGTATACCAGTCTGCGGATAACCATCCATCCTCTTTCCATTCTGATGATGCACCAACAAGGGGAATAAATAATTGGCAAAATAATATTGCAAAAACAAATAATGTTAATTTGCAGGAGTGGCTTTGTGAATTAGACACATGTCGGCCTCTAAAATAAGTATAATAAATGTAACATTTGAAAGTGTCCAATAAAAAAGGTAAAAACCCACTCTTGAAGAAGAGGATTCATGGATTCTAAGGTAGATGCCGATTTAGTCCTAAATAAATTCACAAAAACCATACAAATTGAACCATATAAATTCAAACATTTACGTACTCCAATATATTCTTTTTTAAGATTAGTATGGGGGCAACTTTTACGTTCAGTAGTACCTGCAAATTTCACTGGAATAGAAAATATTCCCAAAAAAGGCCCCATTATATTTGCATCAAACCATCTATCTCATTTTGATCCTCTTTTTATGATTGTAGGTTCTCGGAAAAAATTACATTTTCTAGCAAAGCATGAACATTTTGAGAGGTTAGTGACTAAATTTATTGTTAAATCAACAGGACAAATAAAAACAGTTAGAGAAGAAGGTGGAAGTGATGCTTTAACAACAGCAAGTGGAGTTTTAGAATTAGGAAAATGCATGGGTATTTTTCCAGAAGGAACTCGTTCAAAAAATTCAAAGGCTCCTTTTCTAGGAAAGGGGAAAACGGGCATAGCAAGACTAGCAGCATCACATCCAGATGCTTTTATTATACCCGTTGTTTGTGAGGGTACAAGAAATTTTATGGAACCTAAAAAACATAAGATACCTCGTTTTTGGAGACCTGTAAAAATTAATTTTGGTACTCCAATTACATGGAGAAAATGGATTAGTCATGAAAAAGGTGGAAATTTAAACGATGAAAACATGAAGAAATTACTTAATGAAGAAACTCATATTCAAAAACAAAAAATGAGTATTCTCTATAGGAGATTTACAGATCAATTCATGGTTACATTGAAACAAATGGGCGCTCCTTAATATCTAATATCGAGGAAATACTAATTGACCTCGGCTCATCAACACAGTAAGAACATGGAGCAATTTCTCGAACTTATGCAACGCATCCTCGATGAAGGAATTAGTAAAGAAGACCGTACAGGAACAGGAACAATTTCTGTTTTTGGACATCAAATGCGTTTTGATTTGTCTGAAGGGTTTCCTATGGTTACAACAAAAAAGCTGCATTTAAAATCAATAATCCATGAATTACTATGGTTTCTTAAAGGTGAGACAAATGTTGATTATCTTCAAAAAAACGGAGTAAGGATTTGGAATGAATGGGCTGATGAAGAGGGGGATTTAGGTCCGGTTTATGGACAACAATGGAGAAAATGGGAATCAAAAGAAGGAGAAATTATAGATCAAGTTGAAAATGCAATAAACGCTATTAAAAACAATCCAAATTCAAGAAGAATTATCGTTAGTGCATGGAATGTAGGGGAATTAGATGAAATGGCACTAATGCCATGTCATGCATTTTTTCAATTTTATGTAGCTGATGGAAAATTATCATGTCAACTTTATCAACGTAGTGCAGATGTATTTCTCGGCGTACCATTTAATATTGCTTCCTACAGTCTATTAACATTAATGATGGCCCAAATAACAGGTTTAGAACCAGGAGAATTTGTACATACACTTGGTGATGCTCATTTGTATAACAATCACATAGAACAGGCAAAAACACAATTAAGCCGAAAACCAATGAAATTACCTCAAATTATTATTAATAAAGATGTTAAAAACATAGATGAATTTGTATTTGAAGATTTTAATATATTAAATTATGAACATCACCCCCACATTAAAGCACCAATCTCAGTTTAAGTGGTTATATGCAAATCACATTAATTGCAGCATTTGATAAAAATCAAGCAATAGGAATTCAAGGTGATTTGCCTTGGCATTTAAGTTCTGATTTAAAAAATTTCAAAAAATTAACAACTGGGAATACAATAGTCATGGGAAGAAAAACATATGATTCTATAGGTAGAGCACTACCTCATCGGAAAAATATTGTTTTGACGAGAAATACTAAATGGAAAAAAGCTGATGTAATCACCATAAACAATGTAAATGAAATTTATGAAGTGTGCTCCAATGAAAAAGAAATATTCATAATTGGAGGTGCTGAAATATATAATGAATTCATAGACATTGCAACAAAAATGATTCTAAGTTATGTGGATGTTGAAATAAATAATGCTGATGCATTCTTCCCAACATTTGAATTAGGCACATGGCCAATTATAAATAAATCAAAACAAATTAAAGAAGAAAATGATGATTATTTCTATAGGATTATAGAACATCTAAGATTAACCTAATAATTTACTAATAGAATACCACACTGGATCTGATCTAGATGTGGCTTTTGATGAGATTTTTTTATGATTCAATACAGCATTAGAATCAGAAGGATCTAATCCTGCAGCATGATTGCCAGCAATTAATATGGCAGAGAATTTATGATTTTTTTCTCGCATAAGTTTTGCTTCTGGTGCCAAAGTCATACCCACACAATCTCCGCCTAATTTTGCTATAGCATTAATCTCTGCGGGGGTTTCAAATTGAGGGCCTGATTTAAACCAATATGTTAACAAAAAATCACTATCATCTAAACTTGACAAATTCGGTTGAGACTCCCTAAGAGATTCTAGTAATTCTTGATTTAACGATTCATCAAATGGAGTTGTCATGGAGGTG
>CAZMJH010000167.1:0-3690 GCA_964566595.1 uncultured Candidatus Poseidoniales archaeon | reverse complement strand
CAACGCTAGATTTTTAATTTTTCAATTGAAGAATCAATTATTCAATTAGAAAATACAAAGATTATTTGTCAGTTGATTTCATGGTCTGCCTGTGTGCTGACATATTTAATGGAAGGAGATAATGAGGCCATGGAAGACCTTAATTTGATGCGTTCCATTAGCCATAGTGGTGGGCACCCCCACGATGTTGAACGTTTACGACAAACAGGTCGTTTTACAGCCAGAGAACGAATTAAAAAATTATTAGATCCTGATTCATTTGTAGAATTTGAGGCGTTTATAACTCATAGAAATCCTGATTTTAATCTTCATTTACACCAACACCCCGGTGATGGCGTAGTAGCTGGACATGGAACCTTAAATGGGAGACCCATACATTGTTTTGCCCAGGATTTTGGGGTTTTTGGAGGCAGTATGGGAGAAATGCATGCTGCAAAAATTTCACGCACAATTGAAATGGCTGAACGTTCGAGAACTCCAATTATTGGCATCTGGGATGGAGGGGGCCAAAGAGCACATGATGGAGTAACATCACTTGCAGAAACCGGCGTATTAATGGATCATTTAGTTCAATGCAGTGGAAGAATTCCTATTTTTAGTTTAATTCTTGGTCCTGTTGTTGGTGCCTCAGCATTATGTGCTGGAATTTCAGATTTTACAATAATGTCAAGTCAACATGGACAATTATTTCTTTCAAGTCCATTAATAACTCCTGAAATAGTTTCCAAAGAACAAACATCCAAACAAGTAGGTGATGCTCAAGTTCATTCTAGTCGCTCTGGAATTGCTTGTTTAGTTGCTGATGATGAAGAAGAAGCAATCGATATGGTTTCAGAATTAATTGGATTTATACCAGATCATTGTTTGGCTGATCCACCTTTTGCATATAGTGGAGATGAAAGATTAGATTTACCTGAATTAAATAATATTATTCCAGACAATCCAAACAAACCATATGATATGCGAAAAGTAATATCCCCGATAGTTGATGACGAGTACTTTGTGGAACTTTTTGAACAATATGCTGAAAATATACTAATTGGATTTGCAAGAATTGGGGGATATCCTGTAGGTATTATCGCTAACCAACCAAAGATTCTTGCTGGATGTCTAGATATTGATGCATCTGTAAAAGCCGCTCGATTTATCCGAACATGTGATGCTTTTAATATTCCATTAATTACATTCGAAGATGTTCCAGGATTCCTTCCTGGTGTTGTTCAAGAATGGGGAGGAATTATTCGTCATGGTGCAAAATTACTCTACGCTTATGCCGAAGCAACAGTTCCAAAATTAACCATCGTTACAAGAAAGGCATATGGAGGAGCATATTTAGCAATGTCATGTAAACATTTACGGTCAGATCTCAACATAGCTTGGCCTTCAGCTGAATTAGCAGTTATGGGTGCAGAAGGTGCTGTCAACATCATACATAGAAGAGAAATCGGGGCTGCTAAAGATGAAGAGAAAGAGAAGGTGAGGGCTGAACTAGTAAAACAATACAAACAAAAATTTGGGGATCCATATGTGGCAGCAAGAAATGGATGGCTAGATGATGTAATCGAACCATACCAAACCCGTAAAAGGCTCATAGACTCTTTAGAATTATTAAGTTCAAAACAAGAGTGGAGTCCTTCTAAAAAACATGGAAATATTCCGCTTTAAACATTAAATTGGAATGAATTCATACCATTGTTTTTGTATATCTGTGGCATTTCTCCAGTTTTAGCAAAAACATATAGCGCTGAAATAGAAACTGTATTTGCTGCAGTAACCCACATAATCGTTAATATTACGCCAAGTGCACCCATAACAATACCTGGAATTGGTCCTAATGCCATCCCTACACCAATACCCAATAATACAGACAATACTATAAAACAGAATCCAATGAAATCAATTCCAAGTCCTGAAGCAATATTTGTACCAAAAGTTTTCATCATCATTTCTTTACCTTCCTTCATCGACTCTCTTATGGATCTACCTTCTATAATCATCAGAGGTATCATGAAAAAGGTCATTATCCACCATGCTACTTCAAACATCCATGCAACAATCATAATAAAAATTTGAATTCCTGGGTTCTTTACCTCTCTAGAATTTGTATTTCTTATCAACTTTAGTAACAATCCAACAGTACCTGAAATCAATCCCCATATTACAATCAAATGAAGTCTTGAAAATGCCTTAGTAATTCCATATATAAATGTGGGTTCTCCTCCACTTAATCGCATATGTGAATTTGCTACAATAGCAGAATTCCAAAAAACTACCACTATGCTAAGCAACGCATAGAATGAGAAATACCATGCCATTCCAGCAGATGTTAAATTGACTACTTCTCCTGCAGAATCTAAAACAACAGCCCATTCTAATCCTAAAATAAATGGTGCATTCATAGCAGAAAGGGTTACAATAGACATAATTCCCATCAATGCTACATAAACTAAAAGTTCAGGATCTGCTTTAATTACACTGAAACTTAACTTACTTAATTTCCATCCTCTACCTATTGCTGCAAAAAAACCCATGACATAGCGTAAAATAGGAATGATATAAAGATTGACAATTTTAAAAACAAAGGTTAAATCAATGTTTCAAGTAAAACTAATCTTCTAAATAATAAATCCAAACTTGGCAAATTTTTTTGTTCTTCGGGAGAAAATAATACTGCCCAAGCTAAAAGATGTTGAGCAATTAACATCCACCTACCATCTATTTTATTTGGTGATGCATGCAAATCAGAACTATAGCTGGGAAACAATACTAATCCCTCTGAATCTGACGAATCGTCAAAATCAATATACAAATTTGCGTCTAATTCAGAATTACACTTCGAAATAAGTTCATCTGGTAAATCCCTTCTTCCACTCAATGCCTTTACTTCTCCTCCCATTGAAAGCCATGCATTCACTGTTGCAATAGCTGAAGATCCACCTCCTTTAATATGTAAAATCGGTTTAGTATCAAAATCAATTCCAAATTGTTTTGCTACAAGAACCACCCCGTAGCCATCTGTCATTGCATACCTAATGCCCTCATTATCTACAACATAACAATTGACAAGATTATTCCCTAATTGGTGTTTTAGAGGAGATGTTATCGAACCCCATTGAGGCACACCATTATACTCTTGAATTTTTACATAAACCTCAATAGAAGGTATTTCTGAAATGTCAATATCCTCTCCATTAATCTCATTTGTAACAAATTTAATCATTTGTTCAAATTCAGTAGTCAACAAAGGTGGTTTTTCACGTAAATCATACACCTCATTAATGTCAGAAGTACTTATTTTTCTAGGCATTTTCCAAGGTAATCCTAAATGTTCATGTACCAAAGCAAAAAGGTGGGGGGAAAGTGAATGATTTATTGGAAAACCCGCAACATTGCACCTTCTGGGCTCGGCCATGGAACCTCCGAAGAAGCCTTCAAATGAAACTATAACTGTCTTTAGAACATTAATGATTGAATACCTATAAGTCGCGCGGATACTATGAAGAGCGATTTAGACATTGCCCGCGAAGCGGAATTAGTGTCCATACAAGACATTGCTTGGAAGATGGGACTTGATGCCGATGAGATTGTTCAATATGGTAAAGAAATTGCAAAAATACGTTGGGAACCATTAAAGAAAAGGATAGGAGGTCCGAAGGGTTTTCTAGTATTGGTAACCAGTGTTAACCCTAC
>CAZMJH010000166.1:0-3697 GCA_964566595.1 uncultured Candidatus Poseidoniales archaeon | reverse complement strand
AAAGAAAAGATGGAAGAAATTGAAAATATCACTTCAGAAGAGGTGATAGATGCGTGAGCTTCGAACTTCAAACATTAATAGAAGCAACACTTTTTGGTGCTGGTAAATCAATGAGTGTTGAAGAATTATCCTTAGGTTTAAAACAAGATTCTTCAATAGTAAGTGATGCCTTACATGCTTTGCAATCTTCATTAAAACGTAGAAGAGGAGGGGCATTGCAAATTGTAGAAATCTCAGGTAAATGGGCACTAGAGGTCAAACCTTCAATAGCTGATAAGTTACCAAAAGTTGCAAAAACTGATATTGCTCCTCGATTATTAAAAGCCGCTGCATTAATAGCATATCATCAACCAATGGAACAATCTAGCCTGGTAAAATTACTTGGTGAAAAAGCATATGGTTATGTCAAAGAACTATCTGATTCTGGATTAATAGACAGAAGGCGTTCAGGAAATACAAGAAGATTAACTACAACTAGAAGGTTCTCAGAAGTATTTGGATGTCCGCATACAAATCATAAAAAAGTAAGAATGTGGTTTAGAGAACGATCAGAACAGTTAGGTATGACAGAAGGTGAATTAATGCCTATCTCAATAGAAGATGAAATTAATTTAGAATCAAATTTAGAAGAAATTATTGAAGAATGATTTCACTAAAGATGTTATATTAAGTTCTTCAAGGCTATTCGAAACAGATGAGTTTTATCAAGTCAATTTTTTATGGAATTAAACAATATTTTTTTGTTTCTATTGCTATAGGTCTGGGTTTTTTTATAGAAATTCAGCGTAATGATCTGAAAGGAGATATTCAAGGTGGTTTGTCCAACATAGAATATTCTATAGATATTTTAACATTAGTATTTCCATTTTTTTGCTTTTACATTGGTTCAAAACAATCTAATTTGATTAAAAGGAAAACTGATACCGGTTTTGCTGCTGCAATAAGTGCTTCAATAGGTTTTATAATGCTATTATACATGAATTGGGCTATTGTATTAGGAAGTTTATGGGTTGCAGATTCTACAAATACACCTACATTGGATGGGGCAGCATTGATTTGGAGAATAATTCCTGCATTATTAGCTGGATTATTTTCTGCAATAATAAATAATTCAAATCAAAAAACTAAACAAAATGATTCAAAAAGCACAGGAGAATCAGAAAATGAAAATGTTTCTCCAACACCTTGGGTGTATTCTGTTGGTGTTGTTGACGAACATGGTTTTGAATGGATTAAACACAATAACAAACAATGGTTTCGTACATCAAATAGTGGAGATGAATGGAAAGAATACTCTTGAAACTAATTATTATCACGATGTTTTACTAAACAATCTTCTATCAGTTTAGCTGTAATTCTTTCACCACTAGATTGAGCCAAACTAACTACTGCATCAACTTCATCATCATTTGCACCTGCCGTTACTGCCATATTTCTAGCATGTAATTTCATATGTCCTGCCTGTATCCCTACAGTTGCTAATGCTCTTAATGCCCCTAAATTCTGTGCTAAACCTGCAGCAGCCATTACCTTTGCAAGATCATTTGCAGAATCAATACCCAATAATGCCACAATTGTCTTTGCTGCTGGATGTACTCTAACAGCACCACCAACTAAACCAACTGCCATAGGTAATTCTATTGTGCCTAACAAATCGCCATCTTCATTTTTTTCCCAATGGCTCATAGAACCATATTCTCTACCATATGAAGCATAACTATGCGCACCAGATTCAATTGCCCTCCAATCTTGACCGCATGCAATAGCAATTGGTGAAATTGCATTCATTATCCCTTTATTGTGAGTAGTAGCCCTAAAAGGATCTGCTGCTGCAAAATGATAAGCCTGAATCACACCCTCAATTACTTCTTCACCCTGAATATAATCTCTACCATTATCTGACATTTCTTCACGAGTAAATATTGCACTTACTCTGGCCAATCTATGTACTGCAAGATTAGAAATAATTCTTAAAATTACTGTACCTCCACTAATTGATTCAACTTTAGATGCTATTGATTCCGCCATTGTATTTACTGCGTTAGCGCCCATTGCATCTCTACAATCAACTAATAAATGTAAAATAATCATATCTCCGGATTGTGTCTCTAAAGTTCTTATTTTAATATCTCTACAACCTCCTCCAAATTTAACTAAAATCGGATCAACTTGATTACATAAATCAATTAAATTCTCTTTTTGAGCAAATATTGCCTCTTTTGAAACATCAACATCTGGACAATTTACAATCTGTATTTGTCCAATCATTACAGGTTCATCATTATTTGATACAAAACCTCCCTTTTTTTGACATCTTTTTGCCATATTGCTCGCTGCAGCCACTACGGAAGGCTCTTCTAAAACGAAAGGTATCAAATAATGTTCATTATCAATTATGAAATTTGTAGCCACTCCTATGGGCAAAGAATACGTTCCTACTACATTCTCAATCATTTTATCTGCTGCAGATTCAGAAAGTTCTCCTGTTTTAGACCATGCTAAAATTTGTTCTTCACTTAAACCTGCTATTTCAGCCAATACTCTTCTTCTCTCTGGAACACTTAATTTGTAAAATCCTTGAAGTCGGCTATTGCTTACTGCCATGTTCCTCGTAGTACGCTAATGATTGAAACTCTAAATCATTCCGCCTTAATTAGTAAAATTAACGTTAATTAACGCGTTAATTTACCGTTAATTTACCGTTAATTGTTACTTTTTATTTTAACAAATAAACTATTTTATTTACAATAATGTGCTTGGGTAATACGATTTTATATGTTAATGATGCGTTAGCATGCGTTATTAACGCAACCTTGTTAAACCTAACATGTCTCTGAAGCACTTATGATAGATATGAAGTCGATTCCTTTTGATTTACCAAACATGCGAGTCAACCCCTTTACTGTAAAACCCCTTACCTCAAATGATAAACAATTACTTATTGGTAGGAAAGAGGTTATTTCTAAAATTGTAGGTTGGTGCAAATATAGATCTGCTAGAATGGTACTTCTCATAGGGAATAGAGGCATAGGCCGTACATCTTTACTAAATATACTTGGAAGTGAGGCGAATAAACACTTCCAATTCAATATATTTCCAACCCAGGAGCCAATGAAACGTCTTTTAGAAGAGTTATACATAACGGTTGTATCTGATTTTGAAGTTCCCAGAATGACTTCTCAATTACAAGATAACCTAATAAGATCTTTACCAGAAACAGGCCGATTACCCATATTAAGTTTTGACTACCCCAACATTTCAGGAAGTGATATAGCAGAGGTGTTTAAACAAATTTCACAAATAATACGTTCATTGGATGCTATATCCATTATTGCTTTAACTCCAGCTCAATTAGCAACTTGGCCCCAAGAATTAATAGACGAATTTGATGAAGAAATAAATATTAATTCATTTAATAACAAAGAAATCCACGAAATGATTACAAAAAGAGTGAATTCGGCCAGCAGAGAGTCGTGGAATCCCCCCCCAAGTTTAGTTGAAGAAGTTGAAGAAAGAACTTCAGGACACCCCTCAGAATCTATCAAATTAATGCGTAAGATAGTACATGGAATTAAAAATAATAATAAAAATGATGATGAATTAAATGAAATATTATCCAACATAACCTCAAAAATAGATGATAATGATGAAGACAGTTATATGGCTCAAGAAGAAGAAGAAGAAGAAGAAGAAGACA
>CAZMJH010000165.1:0-3753 GCA_964566595.1 uncultured Candidatus Poseidoniales archaeon | reverse complement strand
AGATAAAGATTCTCTACGCACTCCGGCTCCTGTCCAAAAAAATATTAGCGATAGTAGCACTAGCAGCGTCAATAACAATAGTGATAATAGCAGCAACAGTAACAATAAAAGTCTTGAGAAACCCCGAGCAATGACAACTCCAGTAAATGGTAGAGAGACATTAAGTGATGATGAAAATATTGAATGGTCTGAAGAATAAAATTTTAATTATTCATCTTTATTTCTGTTTACAAAACCTGAAAACAATAAACCAACAACTGTCAAAGATACCAAAGATGGTCCAAAGCTAGAAACAACTCCTGCAACTTGTTCTCCGTCTGCACCTGAAACAATCAAATAACGATCATTATTACTTTCATCTCTCTCATCAATAACTTCGTCTGAATCTATTAACACTCTAACGTCCCATTGCCCACCACTAGTAACTGAAAATGTCCAATCTATTCCATGTACGAGATCAGTCATACTGCCAATAGGTATTGTTTGTGTACTTATTGTTGTCCATTCAACAGAAGCATCTCGATCTGCTGGTGCTATTTGCAATATTGCATCAAATGATTCTGTAAGTGGTTCATTTGAAACAATTGTTGATGTTAAAGTAAATACTTGCCCACTGCCAGTTCGAATAATTAATCTATCTAATTGTGTTAAATCCCAAGAAAGATCCACACCAGGCAATATTGTAACAAACATTGAATCTGTTATTTTTTGATTCCCTGCATTATCTTCAATAATTGCTCTAAACATCAAATATTGATTTTCTTTTAATCCCCAAATCACTCCAGAAATAATGGCGGAAAAAGTTTGAGAATCTTCTCCAATTGAAGTTGAAAGTGTAGTCCATCCATTACCATCATCTGGATCTGCCCCACTTCCATCTAAATCAAAACCATATTCAATAACTGTTCCACTAGAATCAATTCCAGAATCAACATCAGAAGTCATAAAAGAAACAGGAACATTTTGAACAGTACTAGTTGTTACTTCTGGTAAATTCCAACCATGGAAATTTGGAAGGTTTTTATCTACATTAAAAGAAAAATTAGTGATTTCACCCATATTTCCCAACAAATCAATCGCTCTAAATTGTAATGTTAATTCTCCTGAATCAACTATAATTGAAGCACTGCCCGATGAAGAAATCGTTTGCCATCCCTCATCACCAGGTAATACTTGATATTCATATGAATCAGCACCAACACCTCCACTATCTGTAACACCCACATTTAAATTAGAAACATTTACCTCACCAGTAGAAATCCAATCTTCTGATGATATAGATGTCGTAATTCCATTATTATTGTAATTTAAACTTGGTGATCCTACTAAAGGTCCTGTACGATCTATACCAATATATATCGTTGAAGTTGCTACATTTGAATCAAGATCTTGAACTGTTAAAACCGGATTATAAATTCCTTCTGTTAAACCTCCTACAATGTTCCATTCATAATCATAAGGTGATGTATCTGGAGTAGGACTTCCACCAGGAACATTAGATAATGTAGCAAAATCAAGATTATCATCTGATGCATCCCAATCAAATATGAGTGTGCCACTTTCGGCTAAAGAAAACCAAGCTCTAGTAGAAGGTGTCAATCCATCTCCTAACTCTGCATTTCTAACGGAAAAATCATTAATTACTGGGGTAGACCGCCCAGAGGAACTCTCCTTTTCAACATCTATTGATTCCAATACAGTTATTTCTTGTACAAAAATTGGACTTAATTGTGTGCTTAGAAACAAAATAATTCCCAACAAAAGAATAAATTTACGCGCACTATATGACATCGGAACAAATACACCAGAACGCACAACCGCTTCAATACTTGCGTTCAATACATTAATATTCATACAAAAAATACATTTATTCATTAAAACCAAATATTTCCTCTTTTTTACCAAGGTTAATGGACAACTCCCCCTCTAGTGGTAACATGGGACACAAGAAAGTTACCTCTATTGTAACATTTTTTTTACTACTCCCGTTACTAATGGGCATCATTACAGTTACTCAAGCGGCAAATGTTGCGGGAATAAGTTTCTCACAGAATTCAATTACAATTACTCCAGATAATCCTGTTGCAGGAACCCCTATTTCAATTAAATTAACATTAAATAACAGCAATACAGAAATTACAGAAGTTGATGTTTATTTTTACAAAAATTCAATTGATTCTGAAAGTCCTGCATGGAAAACAAAACATGTTTCACTTTCTGCAAGTGATGGTATTAATGATTCACAAACAAATGTTACTGTAATCTGGCAAGATGTAAATGTAGATGATCAAGGAATTTATGTTAAAGTTAAAGATTCTGCTTCGGGAGAATATTCTGATTCTGAATATAAATCATTTATCGTTCAAGGTCTACCAGATTTAATAATCACTAATGTTGAAATTTCACCAAATGAAGATGTACACGAAAATGATGAATTTTTTGTGAATGTTACAATATTAAATCAAGGTACTTTACCCGCGGGAGCAAGTAATATCATGTTCTATATTGAAGGTAGTGGAATTAGTCAAACCACCTCAATAGACTCTCTAAATGCTGATTCTTCTACAATAATTTCTTTTAATTCTTCAGCGCCTCAAACGGGAAATTGGACTATCCAACTTAATGTTGATTCGAATTATGAAATCAATGAATTAAATGAACAAAATAACAATTGGAATGGATATTTATTAGTTACAGATATTCCCGACATGTATTTTGGAACTTCTCTTAATGTAGCAACCAGTGATGGGGGATTAGCTTCAGTTAATGGGCCATGGATATTATCTGGAATACTCTTTGCAACAGAAGCAAATGAAATTGAAACTGGAGAAAATATACCTGTAGACATATTAATTACAGATTCAGAAGATAGTACTGAAGTACGTATTAACACAAATATAGTATGGAATTCAAATTCAAGCGAGCAAGAATTTACATTAGATTTTGATTCAAATGATATTAATGAGTTCTCAATCGGAACTCATGACGTTTCTTTGATTTTAGATCCAAATTCAAATGTAGAACATAATGGTGACAACAGTAATGACATCATTCATTCTTCGTTCCAATTAGTAAATTCGCCCAATATAGTAGTAAATATTATTTCATCACCTACTAATGGTATTGTTAATGTTGGAAGTAATGTTTCATGGTATGTAAATCTACAAAATATAGGTTTAGTCAAATCATCAGGAACATTGTCTGCAAATTGGAGAGGTATGTCTTTAGGACCATATGAATTAGTAATTGCTCCAAATAACGTTGAAACCATACAGATGGATGTAGAAGCAGGTAGTACAGAAGGAAACTTTACATTTAGTGTAATTTGGCAACCAGATACTTCTTGGATGGACTCTAATAACTCAGATAATTCGGATCAAATTACAGTAAATGTGGATATTCCATTTTTATTAAATTTTGATTTATACAGCGTAAATATTACTCCAAATCAACCCTATATTATGGGGAGAGAACATGTGCTTCTAATTTCTGTAAATTCTACTGATGAAGGTAGCCAAACAATTGTATGTAAAGGAGAAGAAGGTGAAATAATAAGTAGTAAAGAACTAACATTTACAAAACAAGATAAACATGATTTATTTGAATGTACATTTACTCCAAATGAAACAGGATTATATCAATTAAAACTAATATTTGAGCAAGGTAATGGGCAAGATTATACTATGACTCTGCAAATCGATCCTCCAGACTCACTTCTAAATGTAGAAGGTGAAGATTCTACTGACTTCTTAA
>CAZMJH010000164.1:0-3772 GCA_964566595.1 uncultured Candidatus Poseidoniales archaeon | reverse complement strand
TTTCCAATAACATGTAATAATCCGTCTCCATCAAAAAACATATTTACGCTTGATGAACCACTACTAATCCGGTAACCACTATTCATAGTCAAGAATTCATGACGTGGTTCACAAATATCCTCTAAAATATCACTCCATCCATCATCATCATCATCATCATCAAACTTGTTACACAAATAATCTCCATCTGTATCCAAAGGTATTGAAGAAGAATCTATTGGATCAGTTTCACATGCTGTCTCGTTCAAATCAGTCCATGTATCATCATCATCATCAAGATCTTCTATCAAATTAGTATCGCAATCAACAACAATTGTATCTGGTTTACCGTCATTATCTGTATCTAAATATGCACATGCATCTAAAATAAATTTGTCATCTACATCTAATGAATTATCATTATCATCATCTGTATCCCACAGATCTATTGTTCCATCGTCATCAGTATCTTTCGCTTTTAACCAAATATCAGATACTGGTAAATTATTTCCCATAGAATCTGCAGAACTACCAACATCAATGGTATCTTCATGGGCTAATTGACCATATCCATTGTATCCCCAACACTTAACTTGCCCATCTATCATTACTGCACATGTTGAAAGATAACCTAATGCTAGTGATTCTACAGTTCCTCCAACATCAGTAATAACAAAATTATCTCCAAGTTCTAATACATCATCTCCTACATCTGTACTTGATTCAATACCTAACTGTCCATGATTATTACGTCCCCAACACCTTACAGAGCCGTCTGAATTAATTGCACAAGAATGGGGATTGCCTAAATTTGTATGCCCTAAATTCACCTCTCCGGCAGAAAGATATAATTTTTGAGTTTTTATATTATTACCAAAATCTACTGCAATTAAATTATCTCCCATTTCAGTTTCAGAATCTCCAATACTATTACCATGGTGTTGATAAAATCCATATCCCAATCTTTCAGTAAAAGGTGTTCCCCAACAATATACTTCTCCATTAGTTACCACTGCACAAGAATAAGCTTCACCTGTTTTTATTTCTACAATTCCTTTGTCTTTCCCTAAATCTGTAAATCTAAAATCTGAGTTTGAACCAAGATTAGAGGTTCCAATAGAGGTAGTTGTTAAACCAATTCCTAATTCTGCATTTCTATTGTCTCCCCAACATTTCATCAAAGCATTTTCTAAAACAGCACAAGAATGATCATACCCCATAGAAATATCTAACGCTTTGATTTCATTTCCAAAATCTACAGAGATATCTGCAATTACACTCTGATAAGAGTTGCCTTTACCAAGTTGCCCAGCACCATTTGCCCCCCAACATTTTACATCACCATCTTCAAACAATGCACACGTATGAAACCCTCCAGCACTTAATTTAATAATATTAGAGTTTGTTACTCCAAAATCTATTGGAACTAATGAATCTCCCATTTCTGAAGAATCATCTCCAATATTGTAAGATGTTGATGTAGAACTAACTTGATTTAAAGCATTATCACCCCAACAAACTACACTTCCTGTATTCAATAAAGCACATACATGAATTGAACCCGCTACGATTTGTTTTGCTGTATTATTTGTACCTAAATTAACAAAAGGAAGGTGACCTCCTGTTTCATTAGCATTATCACCATATTGAGTGAGATTTCCGATTCCTAATTGTCCTTGGTCATTTTGGCCCCAACATTTTACTAATCCTTGTATAGACCTTGCACAATAAAAATTAGTACCTGCTGCAATTTCTTCAACTCTATAATATGTTTTTGAAATATCTGGAGTTTCAAATGTAGTTACTAATGTTTCAGAATTTTCGGAAACCCATGTTCCTGAAGGTTCCGTAAATTCATCTTGTGCTGCATCAAGATTTCCAAGTCTACCATGTTCTTGTTGACCCCAACACATTATTCTATAATGTGAAGAATCTGAATTTGAAACGAATAAAGCACATGAATGATCCCCATTTACCGAAATTTCAACAGGAGTATAATCTATTGGCATTCCACTAACTACAACGGGGACATTTGTTGAAGAAGTTGCAGAGGAACCGTCACCTAATGCGCCATCTATTTCTTCACCCCAACATTTGATTGAAACTTCTACAATTGCACAAACATGTCGTTGGCCGACTGAAATGGAAGTTGTCAAATCTGAAGATGCGTCTTTCAAATCTCCCACTTCTGTTCCATTGATACTTGCAGATATGCTTCCTAACATTACTGTTCCATCAACACCTAAGCCCCAGCAACGTGCTTCTCCTAATGCTCCTCCTAAAGAACAAGTAATGTCTTCACCTGCACTTAATGCTTTAAATGAATAATCTGGTTTAGTAAGTCCAATTCCTCCAACTCCTTCATGATCAACTTTTACCAATGAACCACTGTCAGTGGAAACTGTTGAACTATTTCCAAGAGTCATAGAACTTGGACCTCCATTATATCCCCAACAGTAGGCTTTATCTTCAGAGTTTGTGATACAATTATGTCTCTTACCAGCAGTAATTGAGTCAACAAAACCTACACTTGATTCAATTATAATCTTTTTAGGAGCACTAGAATCTTGACCAGAAATTAATGCTTTACTTGTTTGAATTTCAATATCGTCAATCCATACAGTATCCAAACCACCAATATTATTTGCATCTTTATTATATTTCCACGTAAATGTATGAACGCCAGTTCCAAATGAAGTTGTATTTTGAGTCCAAGAATTAGAAGGACCTCCCCATTCACCTATCAATACACCATCAATTAAAAATTGTAATTTATCAGAGGAATCTGTAGAAGTCTTGTATGAAAAACTTATGTTTCCACCGAACGTATCAACTGTTGTTGAAAAAGAAGATGTAGAACTAGGACTCATAAGGGCGGGAGATTTCCAAGAAAATGTTGATCCGTCAATATCTGTAGTACCATCTTGTACCCAGGGATTCGTAATATCTTCATCCCAATCTAAACTTAAATCGACAATATTATCAGAAATTCCTGTATCTGCAAATGTTTCACTTAGAATTACTGTATCATCGAATTCATAATATTCTCCAAGTTGTTTATCGCTTCCACTACCCCAACAATATACCTCTCCCTCACTTGTAGTCGCGCACGTATGCTCATCTCCAGCAGAAACTGAAAGAATGGTAATTTCATCTTCAAAAGGAACTATTGTAGGTAATTCTGAGGCTGATGTATTTCCTAATCCCAATTGCCCTTTGTCATTAGCTCCCCAACAAATCAAAATTCCACTATTATCTACAGCACAAGTATGGCTTGAACCTGAGTCCATTGAAATTACACTAAAAACCTCTGGTAAATCCACTGACATTGCTTCTCCAGATGAGGTCCCATTAGGAAGTGAGCCAGAGTGGCCAAGTTGCCCTTGATCATTATTTCCCCAACAAGCAATTTTCCTATCATCTAAAGTAGCACAACTGAAATCTTCTCCGGTTGTTATTACACTTGATTCTCCAATTGCAGGGCTATCGTCTTTAGTATCAAACCTATCACAAATTCCATCTTTATCAAAGTCATCGGGTATGCTTGAGGAATCATATCTATCTGTGAGACATCTAATTTCATCTAAACCATTCCATCCATCTCCATCTGAATCTACATATAATCCAGCTCCTGCATATCCAATGTTACTAATTACCCAAAGATCTCCATAGTCTGCAGTATAGTCAGTAATCCATAATCTTCCAGATGCATCAATAGCAATCGAAATTGATGATGGTTCTAAAGTAAATACTTGGGTTGGTGTAGACCAAACACCTTCTGACCGTGACGTAA
>CAZMJH010000163.1:0-3777 GCA_964566595.1 uncultured Candidatus Poseidoniales archaeon | reverse complement strand
CCAATTATGGATAATGCTTGAGGTGCATTCATTTCTGAAATCATCAAACCTATTAATCCAAACATCATCAAAAATGCTGAAAGTCCTTGGAATGTTAATGCCTTAAATGAAAGATCTGTGTCTCCAATTTGTATATCGAATAATCCATCGAATAAATCACTTGCAGCACCGCCAATCATCATTAATACGAACCATAACAAAAATAGTAATCCGCCAACTAATGCAGAAATTCCAAACACTAAATCAAAACCAATTAAATCTCCAAGTCCAAATGCATCTAGAACAACCCCCATTGCAATCAGCCACCCTACTATGTCATATCTTTAATACCATTCTCTAAAATAAAATTAATTATTTTTTTCTAATTTCATCCTTATCCATTTATCTTCAAGAACAAATAAAGGACCAATGCATAGCCCTGTAAATATAGATGAGAAAACATAACTATCAGTAATTGACAATAAAACCATAAAAATACCACCTATTGCAAATATAAAAAATAATCTCCTATAAAAAAGATAATATCCTCCAAGCAAATCATTCTTTGAAGTATCATCTATTATGTCACTCAATTTACTTGTTTTTTCTGACAAAGTATCAACTCAAAGAATAGAGATTGTGCCGGTAACAAGCGTTATAAACCAAATAATTGATATCCATGTTTCCCATTTAGAACCTTTAGATTTTTCTGGAACTTCTACTGTTTTTCCTGCCTCGTCCACCATTCTAACTGTTCTTTCACTCTTACTATAATCACTATCCAAGAATCCTTTTGGTTTTCTTTTAAACATAAAATAAAGAAAAATTGCAAGAAATGCTACACTATTGCCACCCAATATTGTTTCTAAAATTACCATCTCTGGTGGCAAAATACCAGTGAAAGCTAATATTGCTTGCAACACACTCAACATTAACCAGACTATTGACCCATTTCCAGCCATTTCACTCATGCCCCCCTAAACGTTATCATTATTGATTATTTTCTTATACAAATTTATCTGGTTTTTTATTCCAAATTGTCCAAGCTCCTGTTGCATTTGCATGAACTAATCCGGTACTATCTTTAATTTCACCAAACAAATGTGCTAAATTCTTCCCCCTCCTTACAATTTTACCAGTTGCAATTAATTCAACCCCAGGTAAACTTGCTTCCAAATAATTTATTGTCAAATTCGCAGTAGCACACCATTCATTCACTTTGAGAGTTGAAACTAATGCCCCTCCCATAGCAGAATCAAGCATTGAAGCGTGTAATCCCCCAAAAGCAGCCCCACCTTTATTCAAATGTCTTTCATCCAAAGTGACTTTTACCGTAGCCACTCCATCTCCAAATTGCTCTAATTCCATCCCTAGTTCCTTAGCAATCCCATTCATACTTGGAGGCTTACTCAACTCTTCAGTCATTTAATTTCCCCCTTCGTTCATAATTCCCATAACCTTTACTAAAATTCTTTTACGGCGTTGACCATCAAATTCAGCATAATGTATCTGTTCCCAAGGCCCAAGATGTAAACGTCCTTTCGAAATTGCCATAGTAACTTGATGCCCTAATAATTGACGCCTTAAGTGGGCATCTCCATTATCTTCACCGGTTCGATGATGAAGATATTCAGATCCATTTTTACCCTCTGGGCCATAATAAGGTGCTAATCTTTCCAAAGTAGACATAATATCTGTATGTAATCCATATTCCAAATCATTAACATATACGCTAGCAGTAATATGCATTGGATTTACTAAAACTATTCCGTCCATTATCCCACTACGCCCAATAACTTCCTGAACCTCAGTTGTTATTGGAATAATCTGGTACCTATGGGTGGTTTGCATCCATATTTCTTCTGTATATGTTCCATACAATCCTGTTTCTCGCATGTACTTGGGAAGATTGTTCCAAACTTTAGGGTGCCGCATAAATCAAAAACTAATATGACGTGGAGTATCTTGTGGAACCAACAGGGGCGTTAACACTATTATTGGCTGCTATAACATTAGGGGTTGTTGAAGGAATAAAACCTGGACCCTTGATGGCAGTAGTAATATCTGAAACTGTAATTCATAATTGGAAAGCCGGTTTGAAAGTTGCCTTAGTTCCATTGATTACAGATGGACCAGTCATTCTTCTCAGTGTTTTTTTGTATGAATTATTAACTATCAACACAATTTCACAAGCAATTTTAGGATTCTTAGGCGCTATTATATTAATATGGCTTGGAATTGATTGTTTTAAAAATTCTGAAAAAAATTTAGAAAAAGGTAACCCTAAAGAAAATCAGTCACTAAAAAAAGGCATAATTACAAATTTAACTAATCCCAATATGTATCTTTATTGGAGTCTTATAGGTGCTCCATTTCTAATTAATGCTTATGAACTTCATATCACATTTCCATTTCTTTTTGTTGGTGGTTTTTTTACTGCATTTATAATTTTAAAAGTAATAATAGCAATCTTAGTCGATAATTCAAGGGACATACTAAAAACTTCAGGATATAAGAGATTATTACAACTTAGTGGGTTAGCATTATTTGTATTTAGTGGAATGTTTTTTATTAATGCATTGAATATTTTAAAGGTGATTTAATGAATGAAAAATGGAAAGAAAAATTAACACCTGAAGAATACAGAATTTGTCGTCAATGTGGCACTGAACCTCCATTCAATAATAAATATTGGAATTGTAAAGATTCTGGAACATATACATGTGTGTGTTGTGATTCTCCATTATTCTCATCAAAAGATAAATTTGATTCAGGGACGGGTTGGCCTAGTTTCACAAAACCAATATCTAACAAACATATTTCTGAAAGCATAGACAACAATCATGGCATGTCAAGGACTGAAATAAAATGCAATACTTGTGATTCTCACCTGGGTCACGTATTCAAAGATGGACCTCAACCCACGGGATTAAGATATTGTATCAATTCAACTTCATTAATCCTGAAACAGTTAGAGCAATGAATTCGCTTATAGGTAAATGCTTCTAGGGTTGTTTGAAGATTATGAATTCCAATATACTTGTAGTATACAAGAAAAATTTCGAAGGGGTACATGACATTGCGCTAAAACAAATGATTGAGTGTTTAGAAAGATTAAATACAGAACTTGGAGTTATAATCAATTACAAAGCAAGAGAACAAGTTCAGAAACATGATTTTGTTAAAAGAGATTTAATTATTGTATTAGGTGGTGATGGAACACTTACATCAATTTCTCATAATATTTTAGATAATACTCCTGTCATGGGAGTAAATTCAAATCCACGCACAACTGATCCGCAAGGAAGTGTTGGTTTTTATCTAGATTCTGATATGGAAACTTTTTCTGAAGATGTAAGAAATGCTTTAAACAAAAATTGTATTTTTAATTCCATGCCTCGACTTCAAGCTACAATTACTACAACTAGTGGAAATATAATGAAATCCGATCCAGCATTAAATGATCTTCTTGTAGCTAATACTCAACAATATATGCCTTCAAAATATAATTTAAAAAGAGGAGATATTGACATTAATCAACATTCTTCAGGCCTTTTATTTTCTACATTTTTTGGTCAAGGTGCATGGTTTAGACATATTTGCAATATAGAAAAAATGAAATTTGATGCAAGTGACATTAATTCAAATTATCTTGTTGTTGCTAGAGATTTAAATCGAGACATTAGATCCTTGAATCCTCAAGCATATATGGATTGGACTAATGAACATACAATAATAACTAGTGATATGCATAGAGGTTATGTTGTTCCCGATGGATGGGATGAATTACAATTTATT
>CAZMJH010000162.1:0-3809 GCA_964566595.1 uncultured Candidatus Poseidoniales archaeon | reverse complement strand
AACTTTTGCTAAATATTATGAATTGGAAGACTTCAAAATTATGCATACAACTGAATTTCTAATAGAAAAAGGATTCGATATGGATCTAAAAACTGAGCAAGAAACCACTGTAACTTATCATGATCCATGCAGGCTTGGAAGACAAATAGGACTTTATGAAGAGCCTCGAAATTTAATCAAAGATGTTGATGGTGTAGAACTTGTTGAAATGGAACATCATGGAGAAGATGCATTATGTTGTGGCGTTTCAAGTATGATGGCATGTAACGAAAATAGTCGTTCAGTTAGATTAGAACGATTTGAAGAAGTACGTGCAACAGGTGCAGAAGTGATGCTTACGTCTTGTCCCAAATGTGTTAGCCATTTTGAATGTCTAAAATTTGAAGGAGACCCAGCACATAACTTTGAAATTCTTGATGTTGTGACCTTTTTAGCAAGACAAGTAGATGAAAAGAAAAATAATGAAGCTATTGAAGGAAACACCACCTCATTAAAACCTGCTGAAGTTTAAGGCAATATTCAAACGAAGTTGCAACTTAGAGGGGATGAAGCCAAATGACTACTCACGAGGAGTTAGAGAAACGCCAAAAGCAAGAGAGGTTACGAGTTAGTAGGATAATGGAAAAAGCAAGAGAAGATAAACTTGAAAAAATCAAGGGGGGAGATGAGATGGTAGCATTCGTTGATGAAGATGGATGTATTGGTTGTGATCATTGCTTAACGGTATGTGATGATGATGCTATTGAAATGTATTTAAAACCGCTTAAAAATCAATTCATTGAAGTTCCTTCTAACAAAAAAGCAAAAATAATTAGAGACGATTGTACTGGATGCAGGTTATGCGTATTGATTTGTCCAACTGATGCAATAACGATGATTGAAAGGTGATTAAGTGAGTAAGAAAACAGATGCTCAAAGATTTGGAGGGGAATTTGGCCCTGTTCGTGGAGAAGGCACCAAAGGAGTTAGCCTCTCTACATTCAAAAGTTTGGTTTGGACTTCAAATATAGGTGGACTTATACTAGTCGCAATTTCTCTTGAATTATTTATTAAAGGAAATTGGCTATGGGCCACAATTTGTTTAGTCGGAGGAATTGTTATCGCACTTTTCCCCTCTAATTACGAGATAGTGGGCATGGAAGATAATGATAAACCTGAAAATGAAAATTAGTTTTCTTCACCCATAGCTAAAAAGGATAATTTTGAAACCAATTCAAACAATTCAAAATTTATTGAATCTTTTAATTCAGAATTAACATCTTCTAATTGCATATATTTTGAGGAAGGAGAATTTAAATTTTCAATCACACTTTTTTTATTGTTTCCTCTAAAAAACCAAAATAATTTCTTTCCACCAATTGTATATCCTACTGGCTCTAGAACCGATGATTCATGCATTAAAGATGTAGGCACGCCTTCCTGGATGAGAAAATTCTCAGCAGAAGTTCCTCCTTTTCCATATGTTAAACGTTTAATTTTTCTTTTTGATAACTCCTTGATTTCATCTCCACTTCTAATAGATATTATGCCTAAACCATAGGTTCCTCTATCATTTTTAACAAAAACTACTGGTTCTGAATCAATACCATAATATTCATATTTTCTTGCAATTTTTTCAATTAATTCATCGATTTCTCTTGCCAATTTATTTGTACAATTTTCAAATTCTAAACACTTTTCCTCACTAACAATCCACATGGGAATTAATATCCACGGATCTATATCTAGAATCTCTGAAACTTCATTAATTAGTTTTTCTAAATGTGAATAATGATTTGATTTTTTCCTATTTTGCCAACCCATTTCAATCGGTGGTTCAACGACTCCAGAGAGACCAGGAATTAGACCATTAGTCAAATCATTATTTAATAAAATTACATCTGGAATATCTCCATTAATTTCAATGACATCATCTTGATTTACGAAAACCGTATCAAGAAGAATATCTTCTGTAATTCCTTCCAATAGACTATATTGATTTAATTCTGGAGAACCAATTGTAACTTTAAATCCTGTTTTTTCTACAATTTTTTTAATTCGCAATATATTCTCTATATAACCTAAATTTCTAGTATGGGATTCAGGTAAAATGTGCACATGAGAAGCATCAGGATATTTAGAAAATAGTCTTTCTTCAAAGAGTTTTGACAATTCAGGAGTATGTTTTTCTGAAACATTATTAAAACCCGCAGGAAAATAATTAGCATCAACAACTGAAACTTTCCATCCAGAATAACGTATATCTACACTTGCATAAATTGGTAAATTAATTTCATTATATTTTTTAAAAAACCACTCATCTAACTCTTTACGACATTTATGCAAATTTTCTTGAAATAACTCCAACATATCAATTCCTCAAATTAATTTATTTAATATTGCATCTACATTTTTATTCATTGCACTATCTCTATCTTGCCCAATTATTAATGCTTCAAACAATCCCAAACCCAGCACCAATTCTGGCTGCTTAGACAATAATTTACTTTGAGCATCATACCTCTTCTTTAAGGGACCTATATATGAATCATATTCTTCAATAAAGTTTCTAAATAAAGATGGTGAAGTTGCTTTCCCTGCTGGTAATTTAGGCCTATCTATTATTGATTTAGGCAATCCAGTCAATCTTGCTGCCGATCTTAAAGCACGTTTTTCATCTCCTTGAACTGCTTTTGAAGAAAGTCTCCAATCAAATGGAATCCTCTTAGATTTGTTCCAATGTGATTTTCCTAAAAACGGAACTCTTACTTCTAAACCATGCGCCATAGAATGTCTATCAACAAGTCTTAATTGGAAATTAGTCAATTGTCCCCTTTGCATTTCAAAATCCAAAGTTTCTTGAAGTGTTGCAAAATTTTCAGCAGGTACCAATTTTTCAGAATCCCATGATGTATGCAATCCTGTTTTTTCTGATTCAATCTTAAAATCTATTTTATTTAAACGGTTTTGAATCAAACTCACATGCTTATCTAAGTCCCTATACCGGGGATAACCTGCATGTAATTCATCAGCTCCTTGGCCACACAATCCCACTTTTACATGTTTGGACATTTTTTCAAAGAGAGGTTGGAAAAAAAGAACTGTGACATCTAAATCTTCTCCATGCCAAATCAATTTAGGTAATGTTTTCTCAAAAGATTTTTCTTCAATTATATGTTTATGATGATTGAGATCAAAAGTATTTGCAACAAGTTCTGCAGCAATCCAATCCGGATTTTCTTCTGAATCTGCCACAGTCCAACATTCGGGAACTGGTTTTTGTGCTGCTTCTGCAGCATCATGTGCTAAAGCAGCAACTAAACTTGAATCTAAACCACCAGATAGTACAATACCAAGAGGGACATCCGACATCAATCTGTCTACTAAACTTGATTTGAAACTTTTAAGTAATTCAGAAGCATTAAGTTCTGAATCCCAATTTATAAGTGGCTCATTTTTAACATCTGAATGTTTACAAATCCCAGTTAATACGGGCCTACCTAATTCATCAAGACTCCAAGTTTCTATTACTCCTGCTCCAACTTGTGTTACTCCTTCAATTAATGTAGTCCTATCAAGAGGATATTCATAAACAAGTCTTGCATTTAATGCATTATAATCAAACTTAGGAATATAATCAGGATGTGCCGAAAAAGCCTTTACTTCACTTGCAACAAGTAATGAGTTGCCAATAATTGTCCTAACTAAGGGTTTTACACCCATAGGATCTCTACTAATAATCAATTCATTAAATTTTGAATCCCATAATGCAAATCCCCATATGCCGTCCAATTTACTTACCCATTCTTTATGGTAAGTTGCGGGATTAT
>CAZMJH010000161.1:0-3816 GCA_964566595.1 uncultured Candidatus Poseidoniales archaeon | reverse complement strand
TGGAACCTTCCTCTCCGGAGCCGCCAGTGCATTGTTAGGTATTGAAATGATTAATACAATAACTAGTGATGCTGCTAATAATCTAACAGGTGAAAGAGATTGGTGAAGTGCTTGTAATAATTCGGCGGCTTGTTCACTTTTTTCTAATTCCTCTTCAGTTGCATAAACAGTATCTGAAATTTGTATGAGTCGTATTTCTTCTTCATTTATTTCATCCGTCCTATCCATATTATCACCTCAAAAAATCGTAAAAACAACAGTCAAAATTCCACTGGAAATTGGTTCAGGGAAAATAAAATGGGTTGTTGAAGCTCTGCCATTTGTTAAAGAATTTAATAATGATAAATCGTTTGAAATTCCATTAACTCCAAATGTAGATGCACTAGGAATTATCCCAGTAACTTGTGCATCAATTAATACTCCTTTAGAATCCCAAGTAATGCCTCCAAATTCTATCTCAGCATCAGCAGTTGCAATTATTCTGCCTCCCGTAACATCACTAACTACTATAATTGGGTATAAATCTCCAACATAGTAAGCATGAACCGTTGCGCTACGAAGATCTTCTCCAACAATTTCACTACTACGAAGATAAACACCTGGCTGTATAGGAGTATCCGATTGTCGTAGGTAAAATCGTTCAATACCATTTGGATATGATTCAATTTTCATTCCCCAATTGTCTGTATGTTTTATGCTTGTATGACTTGGCATATTTTCAGCAAGCATCAATAAGTCAGAACGAGAATCTATTGCACGACCAGTAGCATAAATGTATAAATCCATCTCATCACCATTTGATGTATACTCTAATGTATTAGTTCCTTGGAATGTAGTATCTTTTGTAATGTCAAAATTTTTGGATGGGGCAGTTGAGAGATGAACTTCTCCCGGTAAATCTCTCATAAATGCTGTAGCAGGCCACCATTCACCATCAACATAACGTGCCATGGAAATCATTAATGCATCAACAGAATGTGTTGCAGATTCTGAACCACCTGGTGCTGGAACATTAAGATCCATTTCAAGAATATCACCGATTGTAGCAGCAAAATCAGCCCTTGGAGGTATATCTACAATTAGTGCAGAAAGACGTTGTTTGAGAACTTTATCAAGCATAGTAATATGCGCATATTCAAGTGAGTTTTCAAGTTCAAAATGCATATCAGTATAAATTCTTGGAACAACTAATGTTGAATCTGTAGACATGAACATTCTCACATCAACATCGCTAGCACGTGTTGTATCAAAACCAGCCAAATTAATATCTAAATCTAAACCTTCTAATCCCTTAATTGAAATAATGAAATCTTCGTATTTAGGCTTCCAATCAGTCATTTTTAGATCCATACTCCACTGTGGAACATCATCTTGAACGAAATAAAAATAACTCATTTCTACAATTGGAGCAACACGTGGTATCCAGGCCTTAATATGATAAGAACGCTCATCATGTGCAAAAATCCCACTTTCTTTTAATAATTCAGTATCTAAATTTTTAAGCTCTTCAGAATTTATCCAACCATCTCTCATCATTTCTGAAAATTTACTGGGATCGTGTATTTTTTCATCCATTAATTCGGTAAAATTTTCATGTTCGTTAATACTTATGATGCCATCCTCAAGAATCTCTAATAATTCAAAGTCAGAATTATTAGTCATATTTAGAGTTGTAATATTCAAATCCAACATTGTTCTTTCAACAAAAGAAGCTGACAATCCATGTGCCCAAACAGGTTCTTCTTCAATATAATCCCCTTTTTCTAATTCAAGAAAAACATCAAATTCTTCATTAGAATCTAAATTTAAAACTAAACTTGCATTAATATCGCCGGGTTTCGGACCAAGAAAATCTCTTGTCAGATTCCCCACTAAATCATTAACACCTATGCCAAAACCAATAAGTCCCCCAAGGAAATTTGAAATACCCGCAATTCCACTTTGTTCACCAAAATTAGGTAATCCTAGTGAATCACTAGAATCATCTGTGGGTATATCTATTTCTAGGTTTCCGGGTAATGGTGAAATTTGTAAAGTTGCATTTAACCCAAGATGTTTGTTTTCATATGTTGTTTCATCGATTAATTTAGCATTAAATATTGAACCTTGGGGTCTGATTAATTTGATGTGTGCTAATCCATCAAGTCCATTTGCACCAGGTTCTATTGGAGAGCGCCAAGAAGCCGTAAGTAGGTTACTTATTTTAATAGAAAGACTAGCTTCTCCTATGTCTCCATTTTGCCAATGATAAGCATGATCTCCATCAAGAACATAATCTGTAGTTGCATTTGAAATTTGAATTGCTATTGAATCTAGTGGTTCTAAGGAACTATAGCCTACTTCATCCCCAATTAATATATCAAATTCCTTAGGCAAACCTTCTAATTTTAATGCATTTCTTTGTTTACCTGATTCAGCATAATAAACTAGGTTAGAAATTCCCATATCTGCAGAATAGTGCATTGTTTCAGAACCTTGAACAATTGATAAATTACTAGGTCTTTCGGATAATAATGCTGATTGAATTGCTGATGTATTTATCGAATTATTTTCGTGTTCTAAATAAGCAAATCTGAATTGTTCACCAGGAAGCATTTCAATTTGTATTGAACGTAAATCATCAGTAGGATTGTATGTATAGTGAATATTAGATAACCCCGTAAATCTAGCACTTAACCCCACTCTTGTTAGAGGGGTCATACTTCCAAGTCTTCCATTTACATAATCTAAATCTGTATCTTTTGTTAGCATAAAATGATCTTCTAATAACGTTGGATGTGAACTACTACCAAATAGAATCATGATTTCTCCAAGATGCCTTTGAACTCTATTTTGTCGTATACTATTCATCATTTCAAGATGAATATCCCCTCCTTTAGAACCAGAAGTTTCAGTTAATGAATCTGGTATAGTATTCAAGATAGAACCAATATTGATAATCACATCAACTATTGTAATTATTGCACCATCTAAAAGTTGACTAAAAGCACTAAGACTTGGATCATTTGGAGTTTCGGTATCTGTATCTTCTCCCCCTAATTGAAATGAACCATATAATACAATTACTTCAGGAATATCAGTAAGTGTGAAATGTATTCTTCTATGATCTGATTCATTTCCATATCTTTGATACCATGAGATATAGTCAAGTTGTTCAATTTTTGTTTTAGCTGCAATTAAAACAAGAGTATCAGGTCTAGTAGAACTATGTGGATTTACAGGTAGTGTTGGATTATTGGTATTTGCTGATGTATCTCGAGTGAAATTTTTAATTCCTAAAATAAAAGACAAGCGAAAAGGTCGCTGTCCAGGCATTTCTAATTCATTTTCATATCCAAGCATATCATAAATTTTATCGATTTCATCAGGCTCAAAACTTTGAGATGGTAGTTTTCTTATCCATCCAATAGCTTCAGTAACATTGCCATATGCATCATCTTCAGCAAGATTGGATCTGTCTTCAAAATAGTGAATTCTAAGATCAGTTTCTCTCTCTGCCCAAAATTCTATTGTATCAAGACCATCTTCTCCAAGATTATCATTTCTAATGATTAAGTCTATTTCTTCTGGTAAACAATAACGTACAGGAATTATAGTACAAGGGGCAGATGAATTTCCAGTTGGATGAAATGAAGCATCAATATATGCAAGTTCTAAAATTTCTTCAGGAGCCACTCCACTTGGATAATGAACATATCCAAGACCTACTGAAATACCACAATCTTGTTGTTCACTTGGTAAATCTCTTTGATCAGGAGTGTATTCTACTCTACATCTTGCTTGTCCTTCATTCATTAAATTTAATGAGTAAGGGGA
>CAZMJH010000160.1:0-3856 GCA_964566595.1 uncultured Candidatus Poseidoniales archaeon | reverse complement strand
GATTTGATTTTGAAATTTCCAAATAAAATTACAAATTTAAGTGAAATTGAAAAAAAATTTGAAAAATTAAATTTTGAACAAAATAGCAATGAGGAGGATTTTACAATTAAAATAAGTCCGCCAAAAAATGGATGGGATGTAAAAACAAAACAAGAAATCCTTGATTGTTTTATTTCAAATAATGCTATACCGTACGATTTTACATCTAAACAAATTGAGCTTGTTGAAATATTAGCTGCTGTAACAGGATTAGATGTTGATGAAATTGGTATGTCACTTCGTGTAAATAAAAAATAGGTGGAAAAATGAATAATTACTTTGAAACTATGAAACTTTTATTTAAATTATCAAAAATGGAAATAAGACAAAATTTCTTCACAATGAGAATGATAGTATTATTTCCAATGTTATTACTATTTATTCTTGGTTCAAGTTGGGGGTTTTCAGATCAAAATGCACAATTACCAGCAGATGTTTCAGCTAACACACCTTTCGAAGTTTTATTTTTATCAAGTGTTTTTATTCTTTTTTCTGCAACATTGGGTATTGTATTAATTGGATTTGATGGAATCAGCCGTAAAAAAAATTCGGGTTTATTAGCTATTGAATTTTGTCAACCAACTAGTCGTACACTTCTCGGTTTTTCCCAATTATTTGGGGTCTGGCTAACTGTTGCACTTCCTACAATTATTATTTCATTTCTTTCAATTTTATTAATTTACAAACAAATGAATGCATGGCCAAATATTGGTGAAATAATACTATTCTTATTTGCTACATCATTAGTTCTGCTATGGTATGCATCAATCCAATTACTTGTTTCAAGTATTGCTAAAGACATGGGGGCTGCAGTTACTTTAGGAGTTGGAACTTGGTTACTATTCACAATGATTTGGTTATTAATTACTGTTGTATTAGCAACAATTCTTGGTGTAGATGCTACTAATACAGCAGATGCTCAATTTGCTTCATTTAGTTCAAAAGTAGATTTATTTTCTCCAAATGGGTTATATCAATTATTACTTGAATCGAAATTAGATGACGTCTCTAGAAAAGTTCCTTTTTGGCAATTAAGTATTGCAACAATATTTTGGACTATAATTCCATCTTCATTTTTCATATGGAGATTTAATAAATTGAATGCATAAGCCGTTTTTTGAGTCTTTAGACCAAGACTATTATCAAAGGCCTGTAAACTCCGCGAAATATGGCAATGAATGTTAAATTGACATTGTATCGTTGGATGCCACTAATTTTAGTTGGTATAATGGTGATATCTAGTATCTCATTAATAGGAACAAATATTAGTAAATTAAATGATGAAACAGATGTACAAAATGCTGTAGCTAGACAAAGTCCAGAAGAACAATTGACAGTAGAATGTGAGGGGATTACATTTGAAACAATGTTCACATACACTCATGCAATATTTGATGTTACAATTAATGATGATTGGAAAAGTGCAGATATTTGGGGTTTTAGTTGGGTTAATGGTTCAGATGCTGATGATGTTCGAAGAGACATTGATGAATTGATGACAAATATTCCTGGTAATGATGCTTCAAATCCATTAACTCCTAATGCTCAAGGGGGAGACGGAAAACTATCAACTGATGAAAGGGACGCTTTAGAAGACGTTGGTTCTTCATGTATAGAGCGCACACTAGTTCGTTTTGGATTAAATGACATACTGCATCGTGAAGGTGCTGAATGGAATAATATGTCTTGGGTAGGAGACACTTTACTTCTTTCAGATCAGGAACTTAATTGTGTGTGGGAAGCTGAAGGTGGCAATATTGATCATTGTCCAATAACAATAGTTGAAGAAGAAGATCCCACATATGAAGAAGGATGCGACAACAAAGGTGATGATGATTGTCAATGGGTAGATGTAAGTAGTGAGCGAAATTTTGTTCTCTGGGTACATGGAACTACAACATTCGAAAAAATAGATTATAATGATTTTACTTTGTCCATTAATTCAACAAATGTAAGTTCTGCAGAAGTAAAATTCACCTTCCCCTCAACAAGCCCACCAATTAGACTCGGTGAAACTGAAAGTTACCTAAATTGTGAAAATGAATGGGATGATGATGGTACGATTTATACTGCTGATTGTGTAAGTATAACTGATAACGATAAGCCTACAAATTCAAAAATGGTAAATGGCGGAAATAATTACCAATTTGAAACTGATTTTGCCTATGATTTTAGTAAGTGGCCAGCAACACATCATCATTTCTTTGATTTCACAACAGCAGAACCAGAAGATAACAATCCACCTGAGTGGACTGAAAGTGCTCCTGCTGATGATGAAAGTCTAGTTCCGATAATGGATGGATATGCAGAACAAATAATATTTACAAGCGATCAAATATCTTCTTGGTATTACGACGATTATAGTGCTCCGCAAATGGAATGTTTTTCTGGTGATGGCCCTATAGGTGAAGTTGATAATAATGGAAATATTGTAATGACTCCATTTGAAGTTAGTGGAGATAATACTCAAGAAAGAACTAGGAGAGGTATTATGTGTTCTCTTGTTGATGGAAGTGGGCAAACTAGTGGAAGTAAATCATTCACTATAGTAGAACCTTTAACATTAACAACATCTATAACTGAAATTACTGGTGATATTTTAGAATTTAGTGCTGACTGTCCAGGTGATTGCCAAGACGGAGAAGGAATAGGGTACGTCATAGGAATTATTCAAGAAGGCGTTGATTTTACTGAAACTACAAGTGGCACTACAGGAACATCTAGTGAAATGATTAGTATTAGTGGAATGAATTTGTTAAAACCTGGATCATTTATGGTTAGTGTTGCTTTTTCTGGAAATAATGTAATTTCAAAATCATTTGAACTTGATTTAGGGTTATCAATTCCCAATACTCCTCCGATTGTCCAAATTACAGATTATAATTGGTTAGATCAAGATGAGGATGGAATTGTCGATACTTATGTGCTGTCTGGTCAAGTAAGTGATCCTGATGGAGAAGATGTAACTCTAACAATTATGATGAATAATGGTTCTGCTGGAACGATAACTGTTAATGGGGCAGAATGGACTTCAGCAGGAATTCCATTTTACAACTATGATGCTGGAGATTACACTATTGTTATACAAGCATGTGATGCTTCAGATGGATGCACCAGTGTAGAAAAAATTGTTCCGAATTTATACTGGGTCGCAGAAATTACAAATCCTATTATTGAACCCAGTCCCGAACCAAGTGCTGAAGATGGTGGAATGATGCCCGCGCCTGGTATTGGAATTACATTAGCTGGCATTGCCATTGCTTTATTTGCATCAAGAAAGAAACTTTAGATTCGGAAGTGGCATCATGTTTCGTGGAAATATTGTGCGTCCAAGTCATGAAGGTGGATTACTGATTTCTTTTACGGGATCTTCTCCAGCATTAGGTTCTACAATTGAAACAGAAAATGGTGTAAGATTAGGAAAAGTGGATACAGTACTCGGTTCAATTCATAATCCATGGGTACATGTTCATCCGATTTCTAAAGGATTAGATATTGTTGATGTTCTTGGAGAAGATGCTAAAGTAGTAAATAAAAGAAGTTTACAAAGTAATCGTCCACGAAGGGAAGAACGAAACAAAAGATTCTCCAGAGATTCACATCGAAATGAAAATAAAAATCACAATAATGATTGGATTTGTTCAAAATGTAGTAACGATAATTTTGGATGGAGAGAAAGATGTAACAAATGTTCTGCACCAAAAACAGGAGGGGGTGGTTCTAGGGAACAAAGAGGAGGTTATGATCGCTCCAGAAGACCAAGAGGGGATAACGACCGCTCCAGAAGACCAAGAGGGGATAACGACCGTTCCAGAAG
>CAZMJH010000159.1:0-3871 GCA_964566595.1 uncultured Candidatus Poseidoniales archaeon | reverse complement strand
ACGGATTTGCATGAAATGTAATGCAAGAAATGCCATTAAAGCAGCAAAATGTCGAAAATGTGGCTATAAAGGGCTTCGTTTAAAGAACAAGGAAGCTCGATCTGGTGGCGGAGCAGCAGTATAATTTCCTACTTCTCTCAAATTTGTTGAAGCATTTTTTCTAATTCAGCATTAATCATCATAATAAGTGGTTGAAATTCGGGAGGTATGTTTGGATCCGCAAACAATTCTTCCAATCTACTTTGAGTCATAGCAATTCTTACATCCATTTGCTTATTAACATTCAATAACCATAATTCTATTGAATCCCGTGCACCTTTCCTAATATTCCTAGGAACTTTTGGATCATCTAATTGAGTAATTACTGTGGCTATCTGCTGTAACCTTGTCTCTATTTCGTCCATTCAAACACTCCCCCAACATAGCCGCCTTCGTTGGTGCATGAGGTGTTTCATTTAAGTCAATTGCCGGATGGCGTCCTCATGGGGCTAAGCGCGTCACTAGCAGTTCTTGGGTGGACGCGGATGACTATCTTGGTTGCATGCTTTGCAGGTGCCGCGCATTTAGATAATAAGCAACGGTCTGTTCCAAATAGTTATTGGAAAACATGGGTGAAATCTGCAATCTTACTTTGGTTGCTGGAAATTGCAATTAGGACCGATGATTGGAGAACATATTGTACCATGGCTGCAGTATTAGCCTATGGTAGTACTTCTCTAATTGGAACGCCATCAATTACTGATTTAAAGCGAGGGAGTTGGATTGATTGGGCCGTAGTATTATGGTATGGTATTGGAATTTATGGGGTCATTTCAGGTATTATGGAATATGTACCTTCAGATATTATTTCTATTTTGTCATATCAAACTAATTCTCCTGAAGCAATTTGGCTTGAAACAGTTCTTGTTTTACCAATTATGTTTTTCATAAAAATGGCATGGAAATTAAGATTATTACATGGAGGTGCGGATGCTAAAGCATTATTATTGGTCGCTGTATTAATTCCAACTTGGGCAACCTTTGTTCCTATTAATGGAAGTACTTTTGTTCCTCCGGTATTTGCCTTATTGGTATGGGGCGGATTAGGATTTTTCTTATTGCCTATTTCCTTAATAATTCATAATATTGCTGATGGAAATATAAAAACATTTGAAGATGCAACTATGATTTGGCATGCAACAAGAATGCCACTTGATGAAATAACTGGTAATTTTGTTTGGTTACTTGATGAAGTTGTAATTTCACCAGATGGTGAAGCAAATATAATTTCATCATTACAACCCCCTAAGCAAACACCCTCTCGTGAAGAATTAATGATTAAAATTGAAGAGTTAAGATTAATGGGTGCAGAAGATGCATGGGTTACAAAAAAATACCCCTTGTTAAGTTACATATTCCCTGGCACACTACTTCTAATGATTATGGGAGATCCAATCTGGTGGATACTTTATTTGACAGGTGTTGCTTAACTATTTTTTATTAAGTTGGTAGATAATTTTAATTTTAATTGTATTAAAGCTGCTATTACCATTAATATACCACATATACGAAATACTGTGTGGTATGTCCACATTCCTTCACCATCAAAAGTAGCCTCCCACACAAAAGCAGCAAATAATGGCCCTATTACTCGAGAAAGTGCACCAAATCCCTCTTGAGAACCCATGACGCGCCCCAAATCAAGTTTCAGATGTCGGGCTTCCATTGTCAATAAAGTACTTTGAGTTGGTTGAAATAAACCATTACCTACAGAAATAAAAGACAATACTATCAAACCCAATATCAATGGTTCTGGTTGAAGATAAGGTATCGATGCAAGCCCAATACCTGTTGTTAAAATTCCAATAACCATTAAACTTCTATGGCTATATTTCTCAGACAAGGGCCTTATCAAACCCCCCTGTACAATTACTCCTACAAGGCCTACATAAGCAAATAAATAACCATTCATTTTTGCATCAAATCCCAATCCTCCACGAATTACTTCCATTCCTGTAAATAAGATAAAAGTTGCATGCATCATAGTAAATGAAAGTAAAAATATTGCATTAATTAGTATTAATAATCTTACACTTGGTGCTAAATCCTTTATTTTAATTAAATTGCCTAAAATTGTTTTTAAAGTTTTTAAAGGCGACTTTATTCTAATATCTCTCTCGGTTATTGAAAGTGTTTCTGGTAATTTGAAATATGCTAAGATTAAAGATATTGTTGATAATGAACTAGCAAAAATACACGGAAGTAAATACGGGTGAAGTCTCCAAAATTCTGTATCAAAAAAACCACCAATTACATCGGCAGGATTAGAAAGAACACCCCCAATAAAAGGTCCTATCATAAATCCTAATCCAAAAGCCGCACCAATCATCCCCATTCTCCCTGCTAATTGTTCTGGTTGACTAATATCACCAATATATGCTCGGCTGACTGCAATGTTTGCATTCCCTACCCCTGCAAGAAAACGAACAACTAAGGCAAACCAAAGACTACCTGAAAGACCAAATGCAAGTAAAAATACAGAATTAGATATTAGTCCTGCAAGTAATATTGGTCTTCTTCCTAATTTGTCAGATAAAGTTCCCAAAATAGGTGTGAATAAAAACTGACCAAAAGTATAGGCTGCCAAAGTTATTCCAACCCATCTATCTCGAACTCCTAAATCGACAATACCATTCAACTCTGCTAAATCCTGAATAAAATATGTCAAAAACGGAATTACTAATGTAAATCCAATCATATCGATTAATACTACTAAAAATAAAATAAAAATCGGGGATTTACTTTCTTTTTTATTTTCCATATAAATCCCCAATACTCACTAAGAGTTGTGTGATTACAAATTATTACGAAGGAAGCGTATTAGGATCGGGAGTTAATTTATCGACTACATCTCCTAATCTTTTTACTAATCCACCCTTCCTTTCATTCTTAACTAATGATAATTCCATAACTTCATCAAGAGAACTTACTGCAAACACCTCAACTTTATCCTTCCATTCATCATCAATCATTACATCCTGAAGATTTGATTGAGGAATAATAATTCTATTGATTCCACTCTTAGCGGCAGCTTCTATTTTTGCAGTTACTCCTCCTATCGGCAATACTTCTCCTCTTACTGAAAGGCTACCTGTCATAGCTAAATTCTGATCTATAGGTATATCTTCAAGGGCACTAATTACTGCTGTAGCAATAGTAATACTCGCACTGTCTCCATCTACTCCATGTGTATCAACAAATTGAATATGTATATCATAATCTGAAATGTTTTTACCAGTTAACTTCTTTATTACTGCAGATACATTTGTCACAGACTCTTTTGCTAAATCGGATAAACCTCCTGTAGCAAAAACCTTGCCTCCAGAACTTTGTGCTGGTGTTACAAGAGCTTCTACTGGAAGCATTATACCACTGTAATCCGATAGTCCAGAATTAGCACCTAATACTGCTAATCCATTAACTCTACCAATCCGCTCTCCTTTGTTTACAAGTAGTGAATATTCCTGACGTTTTTCTATCATACGATCTGCAACCTGTTGTTCTAACGGCCGAGCAATTTTACGAGCCGCTAAAACATGTTTTTCAGATGTTAATTTCGCTCCTTCTTCAAAAGCCAAATCTCCAGAAATTCGTACTAAACCACCTAATTCACGTAATCGAAGAGAAAGTTTTCCTCGACGACCTGCTCTACGTTGTGCCTCTCGTAAAATCATTGCAACAGCAGATTTATCAAAATGAGGAATACTCTTTGATGTGGTTGCATCTCTTACTATTTCTTGTGCAATGAATCGAATTAACCTACGTCTATTTTTGGCAGTATCTGGCATATCTGTATTCACATAAACTTCATACCCATAACCACTAATACTAC
>CAZMJH010000158.1:0-3891 GCA_964566595.1 uncultured Candidatus Poseidoniales archaeon | reverse complement strand
CTGGAGACTTAATTCCTCCACCTCCCGAACCAGACAGTGTTGAAATTCCAGATATAGAAATACCCCCACCTCCTGCTTTAGAAATAGATACTAAAGATTTGCTAGATACATTACCCCCGCCTCCTATGCCAGAAAATAATTCCTTACCGTTTTCAGTACCTGGTGAATTAAGTGAAACTATGGAAGAAATTATTGATGTTACTGAAGTTGAAGACAGTGATTATAAAGAATTATGGAAACGTACTAGTGATAAACCATTACAACAGGTTTATGGACATATAGACCGATTAGGAACTGGAGAAGTCGGAAGTTTACTTGACAGATATGCAGATCGTTTTGGTTCTGAATTAGATAGGGAAATCATAGTATTAAGGCAGCAAGAAAGACAGCAAAAAATACAAGAAATGCACCAAGTTCCGATTGTAGAATTAATAGAAGAAGAGGAAGAAGAGGAAGTATCAGAAGAATTAGAACAAGATGATTCTTTAAGTGATGAAATTGCTAATGAATTAGAAGATGAATTAGATATTCTTGAAGAAGAAATTACAGACATTGAACCATTATACAATACTGCGAAGAAAAAACGGAAAAAAGCAGATATTAAAAAATATGGTGATGACCTTAATGCTTTATTTGAAAGGAGAGATGCGATTAATGCTGTTTTAGATGGTGATGCAGATTATGAATCATTAGATACAGTAGAAATCGCAAAAACACTTGAAGAAGATTTGTTTGATAAATTCGTTGGCGTAGTTGATGATTTACTAGGGAAATTGCCAGAGGGTAAATTAAATTCATTCCTTACAAGTGATGATTTTGAACTTTACAAAACAATTGCATCAGATCCAGATTCAGCAGCAGATAATGATAGAAAATCCTTTTTCAAATTAGTTAATGAAAAATTAGCAGAATTACCTGAAAATGTTATAGAAGAATTTATTGCATCAGATAACTGGGTATTATACGAAGAAATGGGTGAATTATATAATTGAAAAATAGGAGGAAGTACAAATGGGATTACTAGATAAAGCGGCGGAAAAAAAGGCTGAGCCAAAAGTTGTAGAGGTTGCAAAACCAAAACGTCAACGAAGAGAAAGGAAAAAAGTAGAAGTTGAGCCTGTTCTTGTAGGCAGCACTAAAGAAGCAAAAAAGAGTAAAAAGGCACGCAAAAAAAGAGCACCTAGTGTACCAAAAGTAATTACAATTGAATTTGAATTGGCAGGAAGATTAAATCGATTTGCTGTAGGATTAGCAAATTTTGTAATTAATTGGGGATTAATAGTTACAGCTTTAGTTATGAGCGCTTTTATGAACGCTAACCCTACATGGGTAATAGTTGGAGGTGCACTTGTAGCAATAACAAATATTATCCTTTTACCAATATTTATGGGAAGAAATCTAGGTCAATTTATTTCAAGAACAAAATATGTCAACAGTAAATCTGAAAGACCGATATTCCTACATGCACTTATGAATAATCTTAATTTCCCACTATTTCTAATTGGAATGATACTTGTCTTAATGGGATCTGGTTCACAAGATTATGCATTTATAGGAGTAGGTGTTTTTGCTGCATCGCTATTGCCACTTGATGGATGGTTATGTAAAAGATATTTATTTCAAGAAACAAAACAGGGTCTTTGGGATATAATTTTTAATGCCTATCTCGTAAAACACATACCTTCTGGAGAAGAAACAGGATAGATAGCTAAACTTGAAGGTCTTGGAGACTTTGCCGAACAAAAATTCAAGATGAATAAAGAAGAGTGAAATTAACCCTATTGGTGTAATGGGTAGGGTGTATTGCGTGTTTCCAGACCCAAGTATTTCAGCAGCGATTACAGCAACTCGACTATTATTCACTGCTTACAACGGTTATCAAAAAGAAAAAATATCCAAATCTGATGAGGCTTTAAGAGACGAAGTTCGGACACGCACTGAAAAAATCCGTAGTCAGATAGATATTCTTTACTCTAAAGCACATAGAAATAAACAAAGAAAGTTAAGAACTTCTTTACAAGATATCATAGATCTTTGTGATCAATTCATCTCAGATGTACGTTATAGTCTTTCACATTCTTCCGGTTCAAAACATGAGGTGGCTGTAAAAATGAATAAAAAATCACTCAAAATTTTAATTGAACATGATTTTAATACCTTAGATAAATTAGAAAAGTGTAAAGAAAAAATTGAAACTATTACTAAACAAATTGAAAATGATGCATCCGAATCTGAACTTTATCTAATTACTATAGAAACAAGAAAAATGCTCTTAGAATCACAACATTATTTTTCTCAGAGAAAACTCATAATGTATGGCTATCTGGACATCTAATTGAGATAATGGCACAAAAAGATAATTTTAGGTGGCGCACCAATCCAGGGGTAATCGCTCAATATTACCTTGACCGGCATATTAAACATGGCGAAAAGGTTGTACTGAAACCGAATGAAGCATGTGTTGTAGTAGAAAATGGAAGTGTAATAGGTATATCTACACAGACAAAAATGGAGGTTAATCCCAAAGCAGGATTATTGTCTAAGATTTTTGGACAAGGACAACCTAACAGAGCCTTTCTTTTTATTTTACTCGGACCACATGATTTGTTAATTCTTGTTTCTGGCCGCACGGCTGATGGACATGATATCTCAGGAATGGTATCTATCAAAGCTGAATTCATAACTCAAGATACTCCATTGCTACTACAATTTCCAGCAAAAGGCGAGAGTACTATTGGAATTGATAATTTAGTCGATACACTCACCCCCGAATTAAATTCTCTCGTTAATGCAGAAGTAATTGGACCTCACTCTCTTGAACAAATAAGAACGGATTCTAATTTACAAGAAGATCTTAAGGCAAGTGTTCGGGCTAACCTTTCAAAAACAATGAGAAGTTTAGGCCTACAATTTATCAATTGTTATGCTAACTGGAATCAAACAGAATTTGAGGGTCTAATCTCAATGCAAAATGAAGTTGATAACTTACGTAAACATAAGACACTACTTGATGAACAGTCTCAAATCGAGATGGAGGCAACACTCTCCAAACGAAAACGAGAACTCGACTTATTACATCATTTACATGTACAAGATCTTACCCTCGAAGCGCAACGTAACATCGCTAACGAAGTAGCGCAACTTAATGCGCAGAAAGATTTAGATGAAGCAAGATGGGACACACTCAAGTTACAGAGACAGCGTGAACAGACATTACAACATCAACTAGATGAAGCAGATATGCAATTTGCTCTTAGCGCGAGCCAACATGAAATCGAGCTTGCTAAGAAAGAAACTGAGGTTACACAAATTAGACATGAACAAGACCTTTCAATACGTCGTGACAATCTAATCCTCGAAAACAAAGTAGAAGATGAAAAAGCGAAACGAGCAATGTCAATGTTTGAACAAGTGCAAGAAAATAAGCGCAAGAGGATGGAGTTACAAGGAGATTTGAATGTTGAGCGCCAAGCCCAATCAAATGAAATGCAGGCAGAAATGATGCGTTTAGCAGCCGAAAATAATGCTTTAAATTCAAACGTGATACAAGAATTTCTTAAGCAGCAAACGGAGCAGAAGAAAACCGATGGAACTGGTTCAGAGATTTCTTATAGCCAGTCTAACAATCCACCGGCAAACACAGTCTTTAGTCCCGATGGAAAATTCATGTGGACTGGAAATGAATGGGTTCCTGTACCTCCAACATCAGAACAAGATTAATATCCTTCATTGGCAACTGCTAAGGCAATAATTACTATATACAAAAAGACGACTAATATTGAAACAATTATATTAATTAATGCAACCCAGTAAGCAGCATTTGCATTTCCTTGATCAGGGTACCCTATACAACACCCGCGTTTTGAACCGGGGCCCTTGTAAATACGATTC
>CAZMJH010000157.1:0-3917 GCA_964566595.1 uncultured Candidatus Poseidoniales archaeon | reverse complement strand
ATTCAACTAAAACATTTAGGAATTTGCCTTGTGCTCATAGGCAATGGAAAAACGATGGGCATTGTGCTTTTGTACATGGTTACTCAAGAGAATTTATTATTCATTTTGCTGCTAGAGAATTAGATGAGCATGGATGGGTTGTTGATTTTGGTGGGCTTAAAGAATTAAGGGAGTTTTTGGTGCATTGGTTTGATCATACTCTATTACTCGCAGAAGATGATCCATTACTTTCAGAATTTAAAGAATTGGAGAACAAAGGTGCGTGTGACCTTAGGATTCTTGAATCAGCATCAATTGAATACTCAGCCAAATTTGTTTGTGAATTTGCTAATGAATTAATTCGTAAAAAAACCAATAATCGTGCTTGGTGTTATAGAGTTGAAGTTAGGGAGAACGATAAGAATTCTGCTATTTATCATCCGTAAATTAATGGGAATGATTAAATTTTCTTAAATAAGCAAGTTCATGGATAGAAAACCTGTTTTAATTACGTCAATGATATTGATTTCTATACCACTCTTATGGAATTTTGTACTGTTAGTAGTTGCTTTGAGTGATTTATCACTTCCTCTTTTTATGTATGAAAGTAGGTATCTGGGATCAGCTTATGGATGGTTGCAAGGAGCAATTCCATTTTTAGGCTACCTTGGAGGGTTTTTAATTGCTTACGCATTACTTTTCTGTGAAGATAATTAATAGTTAATTAATCAGTTGAAACGGGTTAAAATTAGTTAACCTTTCGAAACCAATATTCTATTCTACTCTTCTTTTCCTTTTTCTTTTCCAATTTTCATTATTATTTGCATACTGTATTGCTGTTGTTGAATCGATTAATACACCAAGCATTTGTTCTACTTCCAGATTGGTTGGTTCCCCTCTTAATATTGTTCTTATGAATGTTTTTGCAATAGAATGTTTTCTTTCTTCTGGCCAAGGAAGTGCTTCTTCTAACATCTTCAATTGTTCTCTTAAAAGATTGCGAATTTTAGGCTCCAACTTTCTTTCTATAGATATTGAATTCATAGTTATGCTAGGGTCTTCTGAATCTAAATTCATCATGTGGTATTTGTAAAATTCATATAAAATTATTGATACTGAATGAGATAAATTTAGTATTGGATAACCTTCCCAAGTTGGTATACTTGTGAGTAAATCACAATTGATTAATTCCTCTTTTGATAGTCCTTTTCCTTCAGGCCCAAACACAATACCTATTTTTCCAGAATTTGAATATATCTTTTCTGATATTTCCCAAGGAGTCATGAAATGTCTTGTTATTGTTCTTCCACCAAATTCTCTTTTTCCACTTGTTCCGATTACAAGGGAACAGTCATTCAATGCACTTTCTAAATTTTCATGCATTGTTGCATTTTCTAATATATCCCCCGCGTGTTTTGCTCTTTTACGTGCCTCTTCACCAATTGTTAATTGTGAATCTACTAAATGTAAATCATTAAAACCAAAATTAAGCATATTTCTTGCAATAGCTCCTAAATTACCTTCTATCGATGGCCTAACTAATATTATCTTAAGGGTATAAGGCCAATTTGGTAGTGGTAAATTTTGATGATCCCCCATTTATTCACCTTCCTTATTCCATTTTTCTAATGTATCTTCTTCTATATTTTCATATATAAAAAAAATGAAACCACTGTGCTCTCTATCGGGCATTATTATACTATGTTTTTTCAAACCATTTTTTTTTAGATAGTTTAGAAACTGAGACAATTCACAATTCACTTTACTTCTTATGCTAATTGGGATTCTACCCCAATCAACATCAATGGGCATTTTTCTCAATCCGTTCTTCTTTGGACATATCTTGTAATATATCCTGCAATCCAATTACGCATACGTTTGTTTGCGCCATCTGTGTATTTTTCAACTAAAATTTTGTTAGCATCAAAATCAGGAGTAAATTCTCCAGGATATTCATTAACTAGGTTTATTGCTCGGATTTTAACAAATGATGGTCTGATTCTACCCATATTCAATCCTCCAACAATTTGACCTCAATTGGTATATCTTCTTCATCATGACGAGTTATTTGTAATCTAATTTTTCTAGGTGGGTTTTCAATACCATTTTTCCAAATGTATTCATTTACCATTGGATCAATCCATACTGTTTCATCTATAGTTACTTTTAGATGTTTTTGAACTTGATTTCTTACTTCACTTACTGCCCTAGATGCTCTTTTATTTCTTGGAACGTTCCAAGCAGCTCTCAAAGGTACTATTAACTCACTAACTGCTCCTCTTGCCATTTTTTCACCTTTGTAATTTACTGCGTCTCCACATATGTCTTTTAGGGTGACTTGTCATTCTTCTACCAGTCTTCATAGTAACCCATTGAGGCACTCTTCTGTTTTGTTTAGTAACTTTTTGAAGTCTTAGTTTTTTTGCCAAAGGTTTGTGTTTTGCCATATAATCACCTCAATATTTTGTTAATTCAGGTACAATTGCTTCCGCATCTCCCCTTACTGAATGTGCACATTCATCTAATAATTTTTGACCCACATTCGTGAGTTCACGTCCTTTTGTGATCTCAACATTTTCGCCATATATATTCTCAACAGTTCTTCCCACTGTTTTTTTAACAAAACCAGCTAATTCTAATTGTTGAAGTCCAGTTCTTATAATGTTTCTCGAACCAGTCTTTACCCTATTTGGTTTTACATTTCTGTTTCTAGGGCCTCCAAATTCATCAGCAAGATGTTTAACCCCAATAGGTCCTAATCTAGCAACTTTCCTTAATATTGCTGCACAACGCATTTCCCACCAATTATCTTGGGATGGCGGCCTTTCTCTATTTGCACCAGTTTTTACATCTTCTGCCCATTCTGGTTGTTTTATGGCCTCTAACTCTCCAAGTTTTGATGCAACTAAAGGGAGTAGTAAAGCAGCCGGAACGTCATAGTGCGTCGTCATAGTATCACTGAGCGACCTGCCGACCAACTTCCCGTATAAAACTACGACGGAGTTAATATTGATACAAAATGGACTAAGAAGTTTGAAACGAAGGGTATTTTTCGGAGAAACATGCGAGCCGCTATGAAGCAGAATCCAAATATGATTAGGACCCTCCTTGGGTTATCATTCTCACTTATATTTTTGTTAGGTTATGCTGTATATGGGGCAACCAATGATTCTGGATATTATTTGTATTTTTCAGAGCATGAAGAGACTAATCCAGAGTTAATTTCTGTTGGACAACACCCATTGGTAAAAGATGGTAAAACTGTGTGGGTTTGGGAATTTGATGTTAATCCTTCAAATTTAACTTGGATAAATGTTTCAGTAACTGATGCTTATGATGGTTCTACGCTTAAAGTTACAAATGTGGCTGGGAATTTTTGGTCACACCCTGAATTGGGAAATGCTTTTGAATCTGGTGTAAATTGTGCAGATAAAATAAAAGAGGGGGCAGAATATATTTGGGTTTCTGTTGATTGTCATGTAGGTGAAACCCATATGATGGAATTAGATGCAGGTGTTGGAAATTTTGTGGGTTTATCTCATCCAGATCCAGCATTAAGGGATGGTGGTACTGTTCGAGCTGAGGATTACAATTCAGCATTTGTTGTGGCGGATACAATCTTTAATAAAACACATATTTCAAATTCATGGCAAGTTTCTATAGAAGTTGAAGGAAATCATTCAGAGATTAGTCCAAATATTTCTGTAAGTTATAATAATGAAAAAATTGTAAATTTAAAATTATTCGAAATTGACGCGGGTACAGAAATGATATGGTCTCTCGCAGCATTAATTGGATGTTTCATGGTTCTTTTAGTGCCTGCTTTTTTGGTATATTATTTTTCACAACAAAGTAATAAAAAGGAACTAAAAGAAGTTGAAATTGCTCTTGAGCAGGATAAAATAATGTAATTGTAGTCAATGACTTGAAATACCAAT
>CAZMJH010000156.1:0-3944 GCA_964566595.1 uncultured Candidatus Poseidoniales archaeon | reverse complement strand
CAAATTGCAAAAATGGTAATTGAAGGATTATATGATGGAGTAACTACAAAAGAATTAGATCAATTAGCTGCAGAAACAAGTGCGAGTTTGGTAAGTAATCATCCAGATTATAGCAGGTTGGCAGCAATGATTGCCGTAGATGACCTGCACAGAAGTACCTTAGATTCATTTAGTGAATTAGTTGAAATTTTATACGCGTACACTGATCCTGAAACTAAAAAACAGGCACCACTTGTTTCTGAAGAATTATTGAATGTGGTTCGTGAAAATAAAGAGATATTTGACAGCCATATTAATTACAAACGTGATTTTAATTATGATTATTTTGGATTTAAAACTCTAGCTAGATCATACCTTCTAAAAATAAATGGAGAAGTAGCAGAAAGGCCACAACATATGCTAATGAGGGTTGCAATAGGAATTCATTCAAATGATGTAGAAAAAGCCCTAGAAACATATGATTTAATGAGTGAGGGGTGGTTTACTCATGCTACCCCTACATTATTTAATGCAGGAACCACAAAACCACAATTATCAAGTTGTTTCTTATTAACCATGCAAGATGACTCCCTTGAAGGGATTTACAACACATTACACCAATGTGCAAAAATTTCTAAATCAGCAGGAGGAATTGGGCTTTCGGTTCACCCAATAAGATCTAAGGGTTCATACATAAAAGGAACCAACGGTACAAGTAACGGATTAGTTCCCATGCTACAAGTATTCAATGCAACTGCTAGATATGTAGACCAAGGAGGAGGGAAAAGAAAAGGTTCTTGTGCAATTTATTTAGAACCATGGCACCCAGATATTTTTGATTGGCTTGACTTAAGAAAAAATCATGGAAAAGAAGAACTACGGGCAAGGGATTTATTCTACGCACTTTGGACTCCAGATTTATTTATGCAGCGTGTTGAAGAAAATGGAGATTGGAGTTTATTTTGTCCAAATGAATGTGCAGGATTACATGATGCATATGGGGATGAATTCAATGAATTATATTACAAATATGAATCAGAGGGGTTAGCAAGAAAAACCGTAAAAGCAAGAGAATTATGGGATGCTGTTGTATCTACTCAAATCGAAACAGGCACACCATATATGCTTTACAAAGATGCTGCAAACAAAAAATCAAACCAGAAAAATTTAGGCACCATACGCTCATCTAATCTTTGTACTGAAATAATGGAATACACATCTCCAGATGAAGTTGCAGTTTGTAACTTAGCAAGTATAGCATTACCCAAATTCGTAGATGTTGAAAATATGAAATTCGACCATCAAAGATTATATGATGTAACCTACAAAATAACATACAACTTAAATCGAGTTATTGATGTAAATTATTACCCTGTACCTGAAGCAGAAAGATCTAACTTAAGACATAGACCAATAGGAATAGGAGTTCAAGGTTTAGCAGATACATTTGCAATGTTAAAATATAATTTTGATGGAGATGATGCTAGTCAATTAAATAAAGATATTTTTGAAACAATATATTTTGCAGCTCTAAGTTGTTCAGCCGATTTATCAATTCGTGATGGCCCTTACGAATCTTATCCAGGGTCTCCTGCAAGTAAAGGAATATTACAATTCGACATGTGGGGCGTAACTCCTGAGTCTGGAAATTGGAATTGGGACGAGTTGAAAACAAAAATCATGGATACTGGTATTCGTAATTCACTACTCCTAGCACCTATGCCTACTGCATCAACTAGTCAAATTTTAGGAAATAATGAATGTTTTGAAGCATTTACATCAAACCTATACACAAGAAGAACACTGTCTGGAGAATTTGTCATACTAAACAAACACTTAGTAAAAGATTTAATTGATGCAAACCTATGGTCTTTAACACTTAAAGACAAAATTCTAGAAGGAAAGGGTTCAATACAAAACATCGAAGAAATTCCTGAAAAAATACGTATGTTATATAAAACCACATGGGAAATTAAACAAAAAACAATAATTGATATGTCCGCAGACAGAGGGGCTTATATCGATCAAAGTCAAAGTTTGAATATACATATGACAGATGCAAACTCTGCAAAAGTATCTTCAATGCATTTCTATGGATGGAAAAAAGGTTTGAAAACAGGAATGTATTATTTACGTACAAAAGCGGCAGTAGATGCAATACAATTCACATTAGAAAAAGATAAGATGGTAGATTCCACCGTCAAAGGCCTCAAAGATCGTGCTGAGGACATAGAGAGCATGGATCAAATTGCTTGCAGTATAGACAATCCCGATGATTGTCTTTCTTGTGGTTCATAATTAATATCTAAGTTCAAAATTATTCTACTTCAATATTTTCTGAATCGTTAGAAACTGTTCCAAGATATTCTGGAAGTTCAACTCCAGCCATCTTAGCCACATCATGAATAGGTGGTAAACTCCTTACCAAACTACTCACAAAATTAGAAGTCGATGATGAGCCATCACCTACTCCACCATTTCCGCCATCCCATACAGTAATCTTGTCAATCTTCAAATTTCTAATTGCTTCAACTTGTGCAGCAACCATATTTTCAATCTTCTCAACCATCAATAATGTAGCAGCAGCACGAGCATCTCCACCTGAACTTTCAATCAGTTTTCCATAACCCGCAGCTTTAGCATCAAGCACTTGCTGAACACCTTTTGCTTCTGCTTCATATTTGAACAAAATAGCATCTGCTTCACCCTTTGCGACTCTACGTGATCTTTCTGCTTCGGCTTCGGCTGCAATCTCAATTTGTGTTTTTGCAATTTCTTCACGTACAATTTCTTCAGCCTTCAGTCTTTCTTGTTCAAGTACATATTGTGCTTTCTGAACATCAGTTTCAGCAGTACGTTTAGCAACTTCTGCTCTCCTATCTGCATCAGCTTCTTTTTCAGCTAATGTAGCATTATAGTCTGCAATACTAGCAGCAGAAACATTTTCTCCTTCAACTGCTAAAGACTCTTGTTCTTTAACAAACACACGCTGATCTCTTTCTGCACTCTTACGACCTTTTTCTGCTTCAGCAGCATTAATTGCAACTTCAATTTCTCTTTCCCTATTAGCCTGTGCTTCACCAATAGAACCGTCTCTTTCTGCATTAGCAACATCTACTCTAGCAGATTGTACTGCTTCTGCAGCTGCTTTCTTACCAATTGATTCAATATATTCTGATTCATCAGTAATATCTGTAATGTTAACGTTAATCAGATACAATCCTACTTTGTTTAACTCCTTACCCACATTAGACATTATTAATTCAAGGAAATTGTCCCGATCTTGATTAATTTCTTCAATCGTCAACATAGCAATTGTTAATCTTAGTTGACCAAATATAATTTCTTGTGCTAACTCTTCAATTTGTTGAGGGGCGAGCCCTAATAGCCTCTCTGCAGCTCTTTGCATTAAATTGGGCTCAACACTAATGCCTACTGTAAATGTACTAGGAACATTCACACGAATGTTTTGATTTGATAATGCGTTTGTGAGATTAATCTGAATTGACATTGGTTTCAAATCTAAATATGCATAATCTTGAATTAAAGGCCAAACTAAAATTCCACCTCCGTGCACTGTTTTAGACGCTGAAGCACCTCCACTTCGTCCATAAATTACTATTACCTTATCTGGCGGACATCTACGGTAACGTTGTGCCAAAAATATTACCATTGCAACGACAATCAGTATAAATGCAAAAATTGCTACAACTGCTATATCTCCTGCTCCTGTATCTGAGCCTTCTTCAGCTGAAACATTAACTGCACTAATCGCTAAAGCCAATAGTGTTGCAGTAATAGTTGCTAATAATCTTCCTATTCTATTTCTTTTTTCCATTTTTTCCACCTATTCCTTTTTATCTGTACTTTTAAATTCCCTAACTCTTAATGTATCTGCAACATTGTCAATAACTTCTATGAGGGTCCCTGTAGGTATCTCAACACCATCTATTGAAATTGCATCC
>CAZMJH010000155.1:0-4006 GCA_964566595.1 uncultured Candidatus Poseidoniales archaeon | reverse complement strand
CCGAGGGGTTCCATATATCATTTTCAGTATGGGCAATATTCAAATCACCAGCAACGATAACTGGGCCTTCATGCTTAACAAATTTTTTCAACCATTCTAGAAATTCTTCCATCCAATTTTCTTTATACATTTGGCGTTCTATTTTTGCACTACCACTCGGTAGGTATGTATTGATTAATATTAAATTGTCATGTTTAGTAATTAGAACTCGTCCTTCTTCGTCTTTGTCATTTCCTTTTCCCCGCCCCAATAATTCAAACTTTTTATTTGATAATGTTGCAACTCCAGAATATCCTTTACGCTCTGCAGGATGCCAAATATAACTCATTTTGAGGGGAGGTTTCCAATTCGTGGGAAGTTGTTCTTCCAAACAACGAATTTCTTGTAGCATTATTATGTCAGGGTTCAAATTTTTAATAAACTCATCAAGTCCTTTGCGAATAGCGGCCCTTATTCCATTTACATTCCAAGAAATGATACGCATAATCTCACAGTAAATTTTCTACTAATCTTTCTAAATTTTGATGTCGTCCACAATAATGACATTGTAACATCATTGGAGATGTACTTAGTACTTTTAGACGATGTGTTAATGGTTCTCTTTCTGCATTACTAATACAATTAGAATATACACAATGTGCAACATTTATCATTTCATCCGATAATTGTATTGATAATTTTTCAGCCACAGAATAATTTCTAATTATTGAAACTGATGCCACGGGAGCAATTAATGCAAGACGATCTAATTCTTCTTGAGTAAGTTCACGATCTTCAATTTTTAAAATATCTTTAGTTCCTATTTTTCCAGAAGGAACGTTCATTACTAATGATATGGGATTTGATTGTCTTCCATCCACATTGAAAATTTGCAATGCTTGAAGAACCATTCCTCCAGGAATATGATCAATAACAGTTCCATTTCGAATAGCAGTTACTCTGCGCATTGATTGTTCATCAGCACTCATTAATTTTCTCCTCCAATATCTGTTGGAATTGTAATATTTAACATATCACAAAGTAGAGCCATTCTTGCTACAACGCCATTGAATGCTTGTTCAAAATATGCTGCATGCCTTGTAGAATCAACATCTGGATCAATTTCATCTACACGAGGTAATGGATGCATTACAATCATGTCATCCTTTGCTGATGACAAATCATCTGCAATTAATTTGTATACTCCGGCAACTCTTACATATTCGTCTTCATCAGGAAATCTTTCTTTTTGGATTCTAGTCATGTAAATAACATCCGCATTTTCTAATTGTGGTTTTAGTTCATCAGTAACCGTAATTTCTCCACCCTGAGATTTGAGTTCATTTAAAATTTCATCAGGTAATCTTAGGCTTTCTGGGCTTACTAGTGTTAATTTACAACCAAATCTAACTAATGCATATGAAAGTGAATGTACAGTTCTTCCAAATCTTAAGACACCAACTAATACTACATTCAAATATTCAATACCACCATGGGCTTGTTTAATTGTAAACAAATCTAACATTGTCTGTGTAGGATGATGTCCTGCACCATCACCAGCATTGGCAATTGGAACGTTTGCACAATCCGATGCATATTGGGCAGCACCTTGTAATGGATGTCTTAATGCAATAATGTCTGAATAACCATCAACCATGCGTATGGTGTCATGCAACGTTTCACCTTTCACTACAGAGGAAGAGGCTACAGCACCTAAGTTGACGACTTCTCCTCCTAAACGTTTCATTGCTGTTTCAAATGACATTCTTGTTCGTGTAGATGGTTCAAAAAACAGGTTTCCAAGAATCTTACCTTCAAGTAATGGAAGATAAATTTCACCTTTAGCGATAGGTAATAATTTTTCAGCATTCGTAAGAATTCGATGAATATCATCATTTGTCAAATCATTCATTGTAATTAGTGAATTCATGCTCTTTCTGTTCAATGGGCGAATCAAAATTTCAATAACCCTTCCCCTCCCCTTTAAATTCCAAATATTAACAAGTATAGGCGCGTCTTTCTTGAATAAGAGCACGGTCCGCAGTTTGATGATAATCAGCCGAACCCCCCTCAGGGTATCATTTTGTGGTGGCGGTTCAGATTTAGAATCGTATTATAAATATTCAATAAATGGTGGTTGTGTTACTTCTGTTGCATTGAAAAAACATGTATATGTGACGGTTAATTCCCGATTTGATAATTCTGTCAGAGTATCTTATTCAGAAATGGAGATAGTTGATGATTTTGAAAAACTTAACCATCAACTTGTCAAAGAAGCAATGAGGATGACGGGAGTAACCAAAGGAGTTGAAATAACAACAATTGCCGATATACCAAGTAAAGGTAGTGGTCTCGGATCATCTTCTGCAATAACTGTTGGATTATTACATGCGTTACATTGTTTTGCAGGCAGAACTCCAACACCGTTACGATTGGCAGAAGAGGCATGTAAAATAGAAATTGAAATTTTAGGACAAATTATTGGAAAGCAAGACCAGTATGCTACAGCTTTTGGAGGTTGTAATCATATTGTGTTTAATTCTGATGGGACTGTTGTAATTGAAGAATTATCCAAAGAAATTTCGTTAAAAGATAATTTTGCACTATTATACACCGGAAAGACAAGGTTGGCAATAGATATACTTCATGATCAAAATAAGCGAATTAATCAGAATCGTAAAAATTTAGATTTAATAGTTAATCAAGCTAAAAGTGCTAAAAATTTAATTGAAGAAAAAAATTATTTAGGTTTAGCAAATTTACTAAATGACACATGGAAATGTAAAAAAGAATTAAGTCCAAATATAACTAATGTTGAAATAGATGCGTTATTTGATATTTTATTAGATTGTGGCGCAAATGGAGCTAAATTACTTGGTGCAGGCGGAGGAGGATTCATTTTATTTGAAGGAGATTTGGAAGTAATGAAAAATATAAAATCTAGTCTCCCAAATAATAAAATAATGCCTTTAGAAATTGATTATCACGGTTCTTGCATACTTTATTCTGATTAAGGTGGTATTATGCAAAAAGAAATTTTAGTGGTAATGTGTTTAATTTTTAGTACAATTTCTTACAGTGTTCCTATAACACATGCCGAACAACATGTTGGAAATGAGACAGTTGAATTAACATTTAATTTTTCAAATAAAGAATCAGGAGAGACAATAAATTTAGCCAACATCATTGTAATTGAAAGTTGGTCTGGAACAATACTTGATGAAAATACAATATCTTCTGGTGAATCTATTTTAGTAATGGCAAATCATAGTTTAAGATTTAAATCATTTGTAGAAGGATTTGAAGAATGGAATTCAATTTCTATGGTTTATTCAAATAGTGAAACAATTCTTGTTAATTTTACTTCAATGATTAATACTTATAATATTACAATAGATACTGAAGTGAATGTATCTGGAGGAAACATTCAACTATCATTTCTCAATTCTATGTCTATTGATACAGATATGAATTTAGGTTGGATAGCAAATTATGAATTGCCTATGTCGGCTGGAACTGATTTACTTCCCATGAAATCTTTGGGGCTTTCATCACAAATAGATTATTGGATAGGAGATAAAGATGAGACATTACAATCAAGTGAGATCATTTTGTTCATAGATTGGTTACATGGACAAGCATGGTCAGATACATTTTTTGGAGGTTGTTGTAAAATAGATGGAAAATTCCCACAAAGTGAGAATTTAGTAAAGCCAACTAATGCTTGGGTCAATAATGAATTGGGAATTTGGGGTTGGAACGAATCGGCGAATTTATCAGTACATTCAGGTTTTACAGGAAATCGGTTATTAGAAATACCATTGCAAAATGATATTCGTCAATTAGCTGAAATGAATATAATAACTAATCTTAATTGGGAATTTAGATATTCTCCAAATTCAGATTGGATTGAAGGAACACCAACACATATCGTTCTTAATCGTAGTATTTCAGGAATAACCGGTTTTATACCAATTACTTTTGCTACAAATACAGCTCCAACTGTAAATGTGGCAGTAGTGGGGCA
>CAZMJH010000154.1:0-4025 GCA_964566595.1 uncultured Candidatus Poseidoniales archaeon | reverse complement strand
ACGTATGTGTTGTAACCATCTCTAACCATGGTTCTGAAGGAGTTAATGTGCTAGATGCATTAATAAAATCAATTAATGTTGATGTCATTCCTCCAACTGAATCAATATTTAAAATTTCAAAATTCATTTTAGATGAATAAGTTGTTTCAACGGGAATAGGAATATTTAGTGTACCGCCCGTTCCTGTTTGAACACTTGAAGTATATGCATTTAATTCATTAAGGAATAATGATGTACTTGGAAATTGCAACGTTATTGGTTGATTATATCTGGCTAATAATCCATCAACCATCAAAACCCCTCCAGATCCTGTAAATTCAATTACACAATCTACAAAATCAACACCTTCCATAAATGAAGGTATTCTAACTCCATTCAATAATGCATCATTTAACAAATTCAACGCTTCACCATCAAATCTATGATGTACTCGTTCAGATGTAATTGGGCCATAATTAACTTGTTCAATCCCCAAATTACCACAGGTGATATCCCATTGCACACCACCCACATCTTGATTCTCATCATCAGACCACATTTCAATAGCAAACGATTCAATTATCGTATCTGCTGGCAACCAAAATCCAACTTGTCTAGTATTAGTGTTAACTAAATCCAAAGCATGTGTCATTTTTCCATTTGAAAATGTATTTTGCCAACCCCAGGGCCCTAATTCATCTAAATCCAAACTCCAATCCATACGTTCATCATCTGCAATATTCAATCTCAAATTTTCAGGCATTGATGCATAATACAAGTTTACATTAAATTCTTTAAATATAAATTGAGTTGAACCAGCAGATGAAGAAATTCTAAATTGAATAGTATGCGCAGGTTGTGGCAAATCTTGAGTAGAATCATCGACCTCTAATTCATAAAATGGACCTCCATCCACAGAAATTTCTAAAATTCCTGAAGAAATTCCTGAAGTAATATCTAAATCTAAATCCCAGCCGGCAATAGGCCTATGAGATCTAATCAGTGAACTTGTAATTGTATTCGATGAAACTATCTCAGTTTTTGCAGCATCCCAATTATAATTTCCTGACCAATAAGCACTAGGATTTGCAACAAAAGTATCTTTTATTTTACCTTGTATGTTTACTGATTCTATTTGGAATGGACCATTTGTTGAATCGATAAAAATTCTCAAAACCGGATGTTCTTGCCAATCAATCATCCCTAAATCTACTTGACTTGTCTTTAAATTCTCAAAACCAATTATTGGATCGTTTGTAATACCATCTAACACAGACCAACTTAAACCAAAAGTTCCTGATGTTTTAGCATTAATAGTCGCCAACCCATAAGGTCCTGGTTCAACTTCATAAGTTGCAGACGAATGTGAACCAAATGAAGGAGAAGTCCAGTTACCTGGACCGGGTACTGTGATTTTTAGGTCATCAATAAACCACCAATCGCAACATGTTCCTGAACCTCCAACCATTCTAAATCTAAACTTAAATCCTGACCAAAAAGCATCTGTTGGCAATGTGTATGTTACATCTTGTGCCTGATATCCCGGAAGACCAAGCCCTGCATTAAAATAAGGACATGTATTGGTAGGATTACAGTTACCTGCTGCAATTGTTTTCCATTGACCATTAGCCGCCCAATATTCAAAATATAAATGCTCAGTTGTATCTGGGTCTTCTCCACACGAGGACATCCCTTCTTTCATCCAAAAATACACAAAGCCATTTGAAAGTCCAGATAAATCTATTGAGTTTGATTGAACATTAACTGCTCCATTTCTTAACATCAATGAACCGCCAGTGGACCCATTAGTTCCACAACTTAAATACCCTAAATTACCAGTACCTGTTATTGTATTATCATTAATTAAGCCCATAGCAGAATTTGAAGAGGTCCAACCATTTGGCAAGGTACCTTGAAGATTATCAAAATCCCACACATTTTCTACTCCAAACGTAGTCATATATTCAGTTCCATTGTAATTAACACCATTATATGAAGCATCATAATGTGACCAATCTGCTAAACTATCCCACCCAATTGTATCATTTTTTGCTGTATGATTTGGTGTCATCTTCATATCAAGTTGTGTAAAAGTATCTCCCTCCGGAACATCTACAGTCAAATCATAAGAGGTTGTATACGGCCAATCAATTACAATATCTACATTTTCTCCTTCGCCAATTCTTTTGAATTTTTCATCCAAACTAAGAAAATCATCATTATTTTCTTTAGTGATTAACGGCAAATAACTGGTAAATAAAAATAAAAACACCACCGCAATCACCCGGGTTCGGTTGACGTGCATCAATGCTTGGAATCGCGTCACGTTTGTCAATGCATCGGTAGGCTACGTAGTAGCCTTACAATATGGTCATATTCAAAACGGGTACTTGTCTCGGCGAAACATGGTAGCACCGAATGCCGCGGGTGAATATGATTCTGTCGCACTAGAAGAATCTATGATGAAACGTTGGCATAAAGAGAAAACTTTTGCCCGTTCAGTTGAGTTTAGAAAAGAAGGTTTACCATTCATATTTCTTGAAGGACCACCTACAGCTAATGGACGTCCAGGGATACATCATGTTGTTGCAAGAACATACAAAGATTTAGTTTGTCGATGGAAAACAATGGAAGGATTTCTTGTAGAACGTAAAGGTGGATGGGACACACACGGATTGCCAGTAGAAATTGAAGTCCAAAAAAGACTCGATTTAATGAGTAATGATGCAATTATGGAATTCGGAATGGAACAATTTAATGAAGAGTGTAAAAAATCTGTTTGGACATATGAAGACGCTTGGAGAAAAATGAGTGAACGCATGGCTTTCTGGGTAGATTTAGATAATCCATATATCACATTACATAATGATTTTATTGAATCCTCTTGGTGGGCATTAAAACAAATGTTTGAGAAAGATCTCTTGTATCGGGGTTACAAAGTTTTACCATATTGTCCACAAACCGGAACTTCATATTCAAGTCATGAAGTTGCTTTAGGATACAAAGAAGTTGAAGAACCATCCGTCTATATCAAATTCAAACTTGAAGATGATAATGCATCCATATTAGCTTGGACAACTACCCCGTGGACACTTCCAGGAAATGTTGGTTTGGCAGTTGGTCCTGAAGTAACATATTGTAGAATTAAAATTACAGAAACTGCGGGGGATAATTGGGAAGGAAGAGGTGGAGCAAACGTTGGAGAAGAACTTATTCTTGCAAAAGATTTACTCAAAGAAGTACTGAGAAATCAAGTAGAGATTATTTCTGAATTTCCTGGTTCTGAATTAGTCGGAAAAGCATATGCCCCACTATTCCCGGATGCCGTTGAACGCGGTGAAAGTAAATCTGCATGGACTGTAGTTCCTGCTGATTTTGTAACCACAAGTGACGGTACGGGAGTTGTACATACTGCTGTAATGTATGGTGAAGACGATTACAATCTTGGAAGAGAAGTAGGATTTCCTGAAGTCCATACTGTAGGAATGGATGGTGCTTTTGTTACTGGAATACATCCCGAATTAGATGGGAAATATGTGAAAGATTGTGATGATTTAATTATTAATCTTCTAGCAGATTCCAATAAGTTATATCGTGAAAAAATGTATGTTCATGACTATCCCCATTGCTGGAGAACCGGCCACCCATTACTATACTATGGAATGGAATCTTGGTTTGTAAGAATGACCGCTGTAAAAGAAAAACTCCTAGAGTTCAATAATCAAGTCGAATGGGCACCCGATTGGGTTGGTGAAAGAAGATTTGGAGAATGGCTTAGAAATGTCAAAGATTGGGCTATTTCCCGTGAACGTTTTTGGGGAACACCATTGCCTGTTTGGAGAAGTGAAGAAGGAGAAATGAAATGTATTGGTTCTATTGAAGAACTACAACAAGAAGTTTCCAAAGCAAATGCCGCAGGAATTACAAATCCAGATTGCCCTAATGATGTTGATTTACATCGACCAGTTGTTGATGATTTTACACTTATATCGGACAATGGTGCTGTAATGAAAAGAGAACCATATGTTATGGATTGTTGGTTTGAT
>CAZMJH010000153.1:0-4035 GCA_964566595.1 uncultured Candidatus Poseidoniales archaeon | reverse complement strand
TGATAATAATTTGCCAGATTGGCGAGCCGATGGTTTAGAAGATTTGATAGAACATTATTCTTTAATTGATGATTTAAAGTCACTTAAAATGACAATGACTAGAGATGTAGGTGTTGTCCGTTCAAATCGTCGTCTTAACAGAGCACAAAGAAGAGTTAATTTAATTGAGAAAGAAGTTGATTTAGTATGGCAATCAAGTATACCTACACGTTCATTAATTGAATTAAGAAACATGGTACAAATCTCATCTCAAATAGTGAAATTTGCATTATTAAGAACGAAAAATATTGGTTTGCATTACAATAAAGACAATCTCACTCAATAGAATTTGATAATGAAATACCCATTACAAGTGCTAATAATGTTGAGTTTATGGGTGTTTGAATACCAAATGGTTCAGCCTTTTTTATTACTTCACCACAAATAGAATCGATTTCAGTTTTTTTCCCTTTCATTAAATCTTGTAACATACTACATCTATTTTCTTTAGTGGAAATTAATATTTGATTTAGTAAATCAACCATTTCAAAATTATCTGGTACGTTAATTCCAATCTCTCTTGCAACATTTAATACTTCAAACATTGATGAACATGCACATTCAAATAATGCTTGATTAAGTAATACTCCATTATTAACTCCACAAATAGCAGCCAATGGATTAACTGCTGCATTTATTGCTAATTTAGACCAAAGATTGATTCGTATATCTGGAACATTTGATGCATTTAATCCGGAATCATTTAATAATTTAGTAATCATTTCTATAGTTTCTTTTTCAATTTTGGTCAATGGCATTGGACCTATTATGATTTCACCAATTCCCGCCCAATTTATTGTTGTTGAATTTATTTTATTTGCGCCATGAGTTATGACTCCCCCTAGTACCGATTCAAAACCTAATACTGATGAAATTATATTTTCATTACCAATTCCATTTTGAATACTTATGCAATAACCACTATCTGAAATTAATTCTTTTGCTATCTTAGTTGCATCTAAAGTGGAATATGATTTAGTACATATTAATATTACATCACATGATTTTTTCCAAGAGGATTCAATTTCATTTAAACTTGAAACAACCGTTAATTTTTTGGCATCAATTTTCAACTCACTATTTTCTTTTGGTAAATTAATAGTTAATCCATTGGTAATTAATTCTAGTTTTTGTATTTCTGTATTTGTACATAAAATTAAGTTATTATTGTGTTCTTTTGCAATTAAACCTCCAATTAGTCCTCCAATAGATCCGATGCCAATAATACCAATATTCATTGATTAACACCTGACCAAGCAGCTAAGTGTATTTCTAAATTATTTGAATTATAATCTAACCAAGCCATTAAATAAACATTAGAATTTGATTCAGAGTTCCATGAAATTGAAATATTTGTTCCTAATCTTGTGATAATGGATTCATAATTAACATCCCAGGGAGTTAAATCCCCATGATATCTAGTTACAATAGTTATATTTTCATTCAAACTATACATTGAAAAATTAAAAATTCCAGTTGAAGAACCTGATGAACAATTAATACATTCTACAAGGTCCCATAGAGGTATATTCCCCCAGATTATTTGTGATTCTGAGGTATTTATTATTACACTTGGCCCTTCTTTTATTAAAAATAAATTTGAATTAAAGGGATGATCTCTATTGCATTCTATTAAGTATCCATTTTTTGGTAATTCTATTAGTAATGTTCCATTAATTTCAGAAGGCAAGAGTTTCCTTGAAGGATTGATTGTAGCATTCCAATGGATTAAATCAATACTACTCATTAATGGATGAGCAGAATTGTTTGAACACAAAAACTCCTTTTGATGTAAGATTTCTAATTCATTATTTGGTTCAAACGGGAATTTAGGAGAAAACTGATTTGAAAAATTCCATCCGTTTTCTGGTGATAAAAGTAATTGAAAATTAAATGCAGGTAGAAGTGTTATCTTGTGAGTAATATTATTTAATTCATAATTAAGAAAGGGATTACTTAAATTTTTATTTTTGGAAAGAAGAAAACCTGCATTTGCTGAAACACATACTCTTTGTTCACCTAATGTAAGTATGTTATTCATTGTGTTTAATTGCCAATGACTTGAAGAAAAAATTTCTAATTCAATGGCGTTATTACTAATATTAGCGCACAATTCTGGAGAAATATGAGTGCCAGTAGATTCCCATCTAGGGGACAATGATTGGATATTATTATCTGGCAGAAATATAGTATGATGTGATTCTTTCAACCCGAAAATTTCGGTATTAAATATAACTTCTACACTTTGAGTTGGAATAGTATTATTGAATGAATTAAATGAAATTTCAACTGAACTATGAGCTAGAATTGTTAAATAATCACAATTTTCAATAATTTCATTCTGAATGCAAATAATTTCAAATGTTATATTCTCCTGTGAAGATTGTAACCAAAAATTCATATTTATTTCTTTATTTAGAAGTGAGGGGTTTATTATCGAAAATTTAATGACGCCATTTTCATCAAAAACATAAGTATGTTCCATGTTTATTTCTAAATCTGAATTCCAGTTTTCTATAGGTTCAAGAGGCATTTTTGCAGGTAACAATAACAATAAAAATATTATAAAAATAGATGCGAAATTTCTTGAAAAACTGTCCTCTAGGTCTTTAGTTTCATCAAGTATTATGGGAAGTTTTTGATCAGTACCATGTAAAAATAAAAGCATAATTCCTCCTATTACAATAAAACTCCAAAATGTATTTCCTTCAAGAAATCCATATAAGAGCCCAAATATAAGAAGTAGAACCATTAAAGATATTTGAGTTCCGACTTTAGACATATCATCAATACCAAGTAATCCTGCAAGAATTCTTCCTCCTGCAAGTGTAGGGAGTGGCAATAAACTAATCCATCCAATTAATGTTAGTGCCATTCCTGCAAATCCAAGTGGATGTAACCAGTAAAGCCCTAATCCATCAGTAAGTTCTGAAGGCATTAATGAATATAATAATTCTACAAGTAAAGGGGGATTAACTTTGAGAGGTTGAGAATTAAGTTCACTTATGGAGCCTGGAGTAATTATAATTCCTAGGATTAACAATAAAGTTCCAAAAATAAGCATTACAGCAGGCCCACTTAAACAAACAGCAATCATTTTTTTTGTATTTGGCCAACACATCGAATCCATTCTTGGATGACTTGGTATGGCAATAACTCCAAATGGCCATAATGGTAAAGGTATAGGAAACAATATTGGTATTATATTGCCAATTCTCATATTGTAATATTTTGCAAGATATATTTGTGTTAAATTAGCAAGAAATAATGTTCCCACGAGTGGAACGGCATAATAAATTAATGAACGAAATAATGTATTGTAATTCAATAAGGAAGTTTGTTCTTGATGTCCATTTATCCATTCAATTCCCATTCCCCAAATTGATAAAAATGCTAATACCCAAAAAATAAATAGTTGTTTTTTACCAAGCATGAATAATCCTTTAGGCTTAGGTAAAATTTTCAAAATATAGGGTTTTTCTGGGAAAATTTTGCCCATCCAATCCAATTTTTCTAAATGTAAATTTAATTCTGTTAATGCTATTGATGGATCAGAATCATCTATGGTATTTACAATCCATGCAGGCCAAATACCACTTAATGATTCATGAATGTCAAAATGTCTTGAAACAATTCGTCCTAGTAATTCTTTTTGACTCCATCTTATTTTGTGTGATTTTAACGGCAAAATATCATTTTTTTCTCCGCTAGTCATTGCCTCACCAAATCTTCCGAAATGTTCGGCTGGTATAATTTCATTTATTTTTAAAACGTTTTAATCTGAACGTTTCTTCACGTTCCATTTCTTCAAGACGAAGTTGAATGAAATCTCGAGATACTTCCATTTCGGGAATTACTTTGAATTCCAGTGCATTAACTCTACGTTTTGTTGATTCTATTTCTGAAAGAAGACGTTTTAATGTTGCTTCCATTTCAGCAGCTTTAACAATTTTCTCAATTAACTTCCCATATGAATCTGCTGCTTCATCGATATAA
>CAZMJH010000152.1:246-4054 GCA_964566595.1 uncultured Candidatus Poseidoniales archaeon | reverse complement strand
CAATTTCATTAGAAGAATTACAAAAAATGAGGGTAGAATTGGAAAATTCAGAATTGGAATTAGAGGGGGAGCGGGCTGCTGTTGCTGCATTAGAGGGGGAGCGAGGGCGCCTTAGAGAAATTGTTGAGAAATTACGAGGAATGCTTGATTTAAGAGATAAAAGACTTTTAGAGGTTGAGGAACAAGTTGAAAATTTAATGAGGGGGCCAAAATCTGTAAGTGCAGAACATGATTATTTGGTTGAGCAAATTGAAGAGTTAAAAAGAAGATTAGTAGAACGAAATAGAGAATATGAAGTTTTACGTAGAAGAGAGAGAAATTTACATAATGATGTTTTTGAACGGGATGAACGAATTCAACAAATGCAACTTACAATGACTGATTTAGAAAGTGGATTACAAGATCGTACAGCAGAATTAAGGGCATTGGAGGGAATTCAAGAGCAAACAAATGTAGAATTAGAGGCAGCCAAACGCTCAGAAAGAACAAGGGGATTGGTTGGAAAGATGTTTTCGGATAGTTTAACTCTTACAAAAGATCATGAAAAACGGGTTGAAGAAAAAAAGATGCCAAAAAAGGAGAGGAAAATATCTACACCATCTATTGATGATATTGAAAAATTAGTTGAGGGAAAGGAAATTAATTTAGATGTTAAAGAAAAAGAATTAGAATCTTCAGATATAAAATTAGAAAATAATCCTAGTGGGCCGGGTGGTTCTGCTGTTCCTCTATCAGATGAAGATTGAAATTATTTAATTTCATCAATTAATGTTTTTAATTTTATTTTTAAATCATTATAATCTTCGAATGATTCTAATAAATTTCCAGTTACAATCCAGTCTGCTCCGGCTACTGCTGCGGTTTTAGCTTGTTTGGGTGTTTTAATTCCTCCCCCCACAAATAATAACCCTTCAAATTCTGATTTTGATAAAGAAATTATGTTTTCTGGAATTGGAGAACTTGCCCCACTTCCTGCTTCTAAATATAATATTTTATAATTAAAATATTTTGCTAATCTAGCCCATGATTTTGTTGTTTCTAAATCGTTTGTTTTAACAAGATTAGCTTCTCCAACTTCTCCAACTTTCATTCCTGGTTCAAAAACAAGGTAACCTGTTGAAATTGTTTCAATATTATTTTGATGAATATATTTTGTAGCTTTCATTTGTTCTTGAATTAAATATTTTAATGAGTTGCTGTTTAATAATGTCATAAATAATAAAGCATCTGCTTTTGTACTTAATGTTGTAGATGCATTGGGAAAAAGTATTACTGGTATGATTTGTGATTGGTTATGTAAAAAATTATTTTGGGTTCTTGCCCATTGTTGTAATTCCATTATTTCTTGAATCGTTTCAACGGTTTTTTGAACTGAGTTTTTATTTGTTGTTGACCCTCCAATTAATATTAATTCTGTTCCTGCTTCAATTGCAATTTGTATTATTTTTGCTGCTTCTTCGGGTGTTTGTTTTTCAGGATCTATTAATGTTGCATGTCTTGTTTTAGAATTATTATCTAAAAGATATGTTAATGTATTTTTATATTCATCTAAAAGTATAAACATCCCCCCTATTTCATTGCTTCATTAGCCAATAAATAACCTCTATCTATTGAATTATTTGCTAAAATGTCTTTTGAATTCTTAGAATATTGGGATTTTATTATTTCAACCCATCCATTTTTGGGTGTATCAATATTTTTAGGGTGGGTTGTCCAAATTTCACTTAATCCATCTTTTTTATTAATTGATATTAAAAACTCTTCAAATTTTGTCTCTTGAGAATCTAATGATAAATATCCATACCAATTAATTATTTCATTATAATTATAATCATAATTAATTATTTGATCTTTTAATTTTATAAAATCCATATAATCTGCAGGAAACCCTCCTGATTTTCTTTTTTTGCCTGCGCAATTAATTATTTTATAATTTAAATTAATATATTTTTTAAGATTTTTTTCTGTTATTTTTGTTTTCAAATGAATTTTACAACCTAAATTTGATAAATAAATTGATATTGATTTTTCTAACCATTCTCTTCTAAATGTTAAAATATTATTTTCATTATTTAACAAAGTTAATGGTTGTATTTTTATTATATTAAATAAATTTTTAAAATTTTTAGAATTGATAGCTATGCCTGGTGATCTTGTTGGAGATCCTATTTCTTGTCTTCCTTCAAAAATTTCAATATTATTTGGAATTATTTCCATTTGAATTAATTTTACAGCACAAGTTAATCCTGTTAACCCGCCTCCAATAATAATAATTTTATTCATTATTAACTACCTTTAATTCTAATGCAAATACTGGACAAGAAGGAATACATAATTTACAATGTGTACAATTTTTTTCGTCAACAATTGCTAATTGATCTACTAATTCTAAAACAGAAACGGGACAAAGCCCTATACATGCTCCACAACCATAACAAAGATCATCAATTACATTAAAAATATGCCCTTTTAATCTTGCCATATTGTAATCCAGAAGTTATTACTTTAGAAATATGTGCCCTTACCCCCTTATTTCCTGTGGAAATATAATTTAAATTTATTAATGCAAAACATCATTTCATTTCCAATGCAAAATACCTCAATTATTGATTTCGCGACAATGAATTATACTTTTCTATAAATTTGTGATAATATTTCTTATTTATATTTCCACAGGAAATGAAGGGGATGGCCCATATATTGAAGTGCAAAATCAATTTCAGAATAATTAATGGTAATGTATAATCCTGGAAAAATTTCTTCTTATCCTTCAGATCCAATAGAAAAAGGGTTTCGTTATCATTTTCTTGGAGGGGGGGAAGAAGTCGGTAATGTAGGTTGTATAATAGAAGATTTTACAAAATCTAAATTATTATTTGATTATGGTTTAGCTCCAACAAAACCTCCAAAATATCCTGCAGCAGCACCTAAAATATCTGATTCTATAATTACACATGCACATATAGATCATCTCGGAATGGTTCCTTGGTTAAATTCATCACATTATACAAAATTACATGCAACAGCATTTACTGCAGAAATTTCTAAATTAATGTGGAATGATTGTTACAAAGTAAGTCGTATTGAAGGTTATCCATTAGCATGGGATAAAAGAGATGCTAAAGAATCAGAAACATCATGGAATATACATGAATATAATACAATTAATGAATTAAATGATTGGAGTTGGTGTTTAAGAAAAGCAGGACATATACCCGGAGCCGCAATGATTGATATACAAACACCAGAAAAAAAAATATTGATTACTGGAGATTTTGATACAAGAAATTCGAGATTAGTTGAAGGAGCAAAACCACAAAAAACAGATATTTTATTTATGGAGGGAACATATGGAGGAAGAAACCACCCAAATCGTAAAGAGGAAGAAGAAAGATTTCTTAGGAATATTGAATCTGTTGTAGAAAGAGGTGGAACAGTATTAGTTCCTTCCTTTGCTATGGGAAGAAGCCAAGATATTCTTATGATTCTCGAAGATTCAGATCTTGATTTAGAAGTACATTATGATGGTATGGGAAAAACAATAACTAAAACAATGCTTTCACATGAAAATGAATTGTTAAATCCAAAAAATTTGGAATTTGTATTTGGTAAAGCAAGAAAAGTATCTAGTAAATCAGATAGAAAAAAGGCTTTGGACGCAGATGTAATTGTAAGTACTAGTGGAATGTTAGATGGAGGACCAGCAATTTGGTATCTTAATAGATTAAGAATGGATAATAGAAACTCAATATTTCTTACAGGATATCAAGCAAAAGGAACGGGAGGTAGAATGTTATTAGAAAAAGGA
>CAZMJH010000152.1:0-236 GCA_964566595.1 uncultured Candidatus Poseidoniales archaeon | reverse complement strand
TTGGAAATATTACACCCATAAACCTTGAAACTAAAAGATTTGATTTTTCAACTCACGCAGGACATAATGAATTAGTTGAATTTGCTAAAGCAACCGAGGCTGAAGATGTAATACTTTATCACACAGATCATAAAACATCAAGACCCCCTCTAGCAAAAAGTTTGACAGAATTAGGAATAAATGTTCATAATCCTATGAATAGAGAAACATATATTATCGAATAATATTTTTTAACC
>CAZMJH010000151.1:0-4106 GCA_964566595.1 uncultured Candidatus Poseidoniales archaeon | reverse complement strand
TAGTAATTGAATCCAGGTAGACATTGTTTGGTCAGGCCACCAAATCGTAATGTCAAGCTCTTGGGTTTTAGAAAACAATGCGGATAATGTTAAAGATCCTGCAGAACCACCCATTAACACCATCAGAATTTTCTCAATATCTTTTTTAGAATTAGCTGCTAAACCCAATCCAAATAATGTAATGATACTAGTCCAAAAAGCATCAAAACCAAATCTAAATTGGCATGCTAATCCCATAATTACACACGCGTATAATAAAAAGAGAGGTGTGTTTTGATGTAGTGAGCGGACTTCTGCAAGTAAATGAACACCAAATAATCCTATTAATCCTAAAAATAATCCTTCAGCAGGTATTCCCTCTGCATAAGTAATTGCCATCCATCCAACCAGAGATAATAATAGACTCAAATTCCATAATCTTAAAGCACCAGAATCTCTTGTAATTGCAGAAAATTCACTTAATCCTTTGAATCTAGAACCCAGATTAATTCCACTTTCTCCTAGCATTGTATTTACTGGATATTGAATTAATATTGAAATTAAACAAAATATACTTAGATACCATGGTTCCAAAACTATTGGAATAATATCCATTTTAATAAATCTTGAATCTGCTGCTGTAGCAAATAATAGACACCAGACCCATGGCCCTAATACTGAAATTCCTGCTAAACTTGGTGATTCTCTCCATGTTGCTAATATTGCTAACCCACTAAATGTTAGGATTATTGATAGTAATAATCTAAGGCCTCCATCAGCATTTTGATCTGCAGGAATGAGTATTGTTAACAATATTACAATGACGATACATCCTACCCAAAGTACAGTATCACTAACCGCAGTTTGATGATTTAGTAAAGTAATAGATGCAATAGATATTGCTCCAATGGCAAATAAAGAATAATTTGCTAATCCGGAAACAATGCCTTCAGGTATTAAAGATTCAACAATGAATAAACTGATAATTAACAGTGCCCCAGGCATATACATTGTTGTTTGTAATTTAGAAGATTCAACACCTCTAACGACTAGATAAGACCCCCCAAAGGCAGTTAGGAGCATACTGATTTGTGCAAGAGCATATCCTGTTTCATTTCGATGTGCTGCAATTGCCATAAGTGCCCCAATCATTCCTATTCCAATCGAAACCCCCCATAATCCTGGTTTGCCAATTCCAACTATATTGAAAGCCTGTGAAAACCAATTTTCTTCTTTGTAAAAATTAGTAGCAATAATTGCATTTATGATATTTACAATTGTGAATAATGTGAAAAGTAATAATGCACCTTCGAATTTAATTAGTTCTAATCCAAAAACAATCCAATTATTAGACAAAGCATGGACCCCAATCCATAAATTCGAGGCTACTATTCCCATTGCAGCCAAGTTTCCTGATTTTCTCATAATGGCTAATCCATGTAATAAAAGTGTAGCAATTAGAAGTAATGACGCTAAAAATATTCCAGAGTCAATACCAAGTTCATTGGAAGCAGTACTTGCTCCGGAAGCAACAACCATCAATACTAATGTAGCTTGAACAGCAACAGCATCAGAATCATACCAATGTGCTATGAATACATTCATACCAACTAAGAATAGTAACAAAATGCCAAGCAATACATCTTCATTTATTGAATACTCTGCAAGCCAACCCCAATGATGTAAATCCAATGCAAGTCCATAAAGCAATTTCATCGATATGATAATCCAAGTAACGCCAAGAATACGCATTTCTTTTTGTGGAATCCATTTTCCCCCTAGCCAAAATCCAAATCCAGAAAGACCAAGTAAACCAATTAATGCAATCATTGGTTCTAGTGCAGTTCCTACAATTAATCCAATTATACTGTATACAGTAATCATTGTGACCATTAAAGCCCAATGAATTTTGTATTCACCTTCTTTTACCATTTGTGTAACAATATCATCTTCGGGACGTTTGGTTACACTCCCATCCTTTTTCAAATCTGAATCAATTGAATCACTTGAAACAAATGGACTACTAATTTCTCCAATTGCTTCATCTATCACTTCTTCTTTTATTTCTTCGATAGGGATCTCTTCTTTGACATCTAATATTCCATCTTCAACGAATTTTGAGAGATCTACTCCTCCACTCAAATCAAACTCTTTTTCCTTGAGAAAGTGGTCAGAACCCTCTTTCTCAGATTTGCTCATGGCAAGGGGAGCGAGCATCCTTGCTTGAATTTGCCCATTGTTTTTAACAATAAATTTCCTTTTTAACAATAAATTTAGGAGTACCTAGAAGCGTAAAAAGTAAAGACACCCTTTTGTTCGGCATGAATATGGTGGCAGCCTCTAGCAAGAGTGCAGAGTCACCTCAAAAACCCACTTTAGAGGAACAGGGCCTTGTTTCTAATGCACAAGTTCATTGGAATCTTGAATCTACAGAACTTATTGATATGGCTGTAAATGCAAATATGGGTGTGTTTACAAAACATCGTGCTTTAGTTACAGAAACAGGCACAAGAACTGGACGTTCACCTAAAGACAAATTCATTGTTGAAGGGGATGATAGTAAAGGACATGTTAATTGGGGTAAAGTAAATGTTTCAACATCTCTTGAAGTATTTGAGAATCTTAAAGCAAAAGTACTTGATTATTTATCAGCAAAAGATGAATTGTTTGTTCAGAATTTATATTGTGGAGCAGATAAAGATGAATGGTTACCAATTCGAGTAATTAGTGAAAGTCCTTGGCATTCTGCTTTTGCAAGAAATATGTTCATTCGGCCAGCAGGCGAAGATCTTTCAAATCATTCACCTGACTTTACTGTATATCATGCTCCATATTTAACTGCTCAAGGAGAGGCAGACGGAATCAATAGCGATGCATTCGTAATTGTAAATTATGAAGCGGGCGAAGTTATCATTGGAGGAACAAGTTATGCTGGAGAGATTAAAAAATCTATATTTTCAGTAATGAATTATTTATTACCTCATAGAGGAATATTGCCTATGCATTGCAGTGCTAATACAACCGGAGAAAATACAGCCATTTTCTTTGGTCTTTCAGGAACAGGAAAAACAACATTATCTGCAGATCCATCTAGAGAATTAATTGGGGATGATGAACATGGATGGGGGGCTAATGGAGTGTTTAATTTCGAAGGCGGATGTTATGCAAAATTGATTAATCTAAGTGAGGAAGACGAACCAGAAATTTTTGGGACAACACGAAAATTCGGTTCAATCTTAGAAAATGTAGTACTTGATGAAGAAGGAGTTCCAGATTTCTTTGATACAAGTAAAACACAAAATACAAGAGGATCATATCCAATAGAATTTATTGATAATAGGACAGAAGATTCCAAAGGAGGACATCCTCAAAATGTAATTTTCCTTACCTGTGATGCTTTTGGAGTACTTCCTCCAATTTCAAGATTAACTCCCGCTCAAGCTGCATACCATTTCATTAGTGGATATACTGCAAAAGTAGCAGGTACAGAAATTGGAGTTGTAGAACCGATACCAGAATTTAGTGCATGTTTTGGAGAACCATTCATGCCAATGCATCCTGGTGTTTATGCAGACTTATTATCAGATAAAATGGGTGAGCATAATGCAAAATGTTGGTTAATCAATACTGGATGGTCTGGAGGATCATATGGGGTTGGAAAGAGAATGAAAATTCGTTACACCAGAGCAATGTTGAATGCTGCAATGGATGGAGATCTTGATGATGTAGAATATCAAAAAGACCCAAGATTTGGTTTTGAAATACCATTAGAGTGTCCAAATGTTCCTAGTGAATTATTACAACCTAGAAATACTTGGGAAAGTGGTGAAGAGTATGATGCTACTGCAAATAAATTAGTTTCAATGTTTAATGAGAACTTTGTAAGATATAGCGAAGGAGTATCAGATGAAGTTAATGCTGCTGCACCGAAATTAGGGTAAACTAGTCCCTAGTCACTGCACACCCATTACGTAGGCTGATTAGGGTTGCATTATCCCTAGAAATACTCAATCAACTTTGGATTTAATTACTTTTGCAATCGCTTGAGAAAGTAGAGGCGGAACAGCATTTCCGACTTGTAGATAATAATTCCTTTTTGTTGAACTAATAATTTCAAAAGAATCCGG
>CAZMJH010000150.1:0-4111 GCA_964566595.1 uncultured Candidatus Poseidoniales archaeon | reverse complement strand
TGCACTATTATGTGTTAGAAAATCCCAAGGTGTTGCAATAGGGGCACTTATCGGTTCAAATATAACCGATCCACTACTTTCTGTTGGTATTGCTGCAATGATACATCCACTATCAATCTCTAGTGGTGGATATTTTATCACCACTGCAATTATTATGCCTATGGCAATTTTAGGTGTAATTGTATGTACAATTATGATGTGGACTGATTTCAAATTCAATAGATTTGAAGGAGGCATGATGATTTGTTATTATCACATATTCTTAACCGCTCTTATATAGGCAGAACTAAACAAATTGCCATTTATGTAATTTCATTTAAATTCATTTAACAATTCTCGACTAATTATCATATTTTGAATTTGACTAGTGCCTTCAAAGATTTGCACTACTTTTGCTCCCCTCATGCGCCTAGCAACAGGATATTCTTCTGAATAACCATATCCTCCGAAAACCTGTACTGCATCAGTAGTTACTTCCATAGCAATATCTGCAGCAAATCTTTTTGCATGTGATGCTTCAAGAGTATTTCTTTCACCTGAATCTACTTTTTTAGCAGCCCTCCAAGTTAATAATCGTGCAGCATCAATTTTAGTAGCCATTTCTGCAATCATAAATGAAATTGCTTGATGTTGCATCAATGGTTTACCAAATGTTGAGCGCTCATTTGCATATCTTAATGCTTCTTCCATTGCTCCTCTCGCATTTCCTACAGCATGCGATGAAATGATTGGACGTGATAAGTCAAATGCTTTCATAGCATTTATCCACCCATTATTTTCTACTCCTCCAACAAGATTCTCAATTGGAACACGAACATCATTGAAAATTACTGATCTTGTATCTGAACAACGTTGACCCATATTATTTTCTTTCTTACCCAATGTTATTCCAGGGGTATCTGAATCTACAATAAATCCACTCATTCCTTTATATCCTGCAGATTTATCAGTATAAGCCAAAACAAAAAACCAATCTGCATAACCAGCTCCGGTTATCCACATTTTTTCACCATTTAACACATAATGATCTCCATCTAATACTGCAATTGTTTGAATCCCTTGAACATCACTTCCTGCTGAAGATTCTGTAACACAATAAGAAGCCATGCATCCTTCAGAAACTTGTGAAAGATATTTTTTCTTCTGTTCTTCTGTACCTCCTGTTATGATTGGATATGATGCTAACAGAGTACTTCCTGCTGCTGTAGCAAAACCCGGGTCTCCCCAAGCAAATTCTTCAAAAATCAATGCTTCTTCAAAAGTACCCATTCCTCCACCACCATATTTTTCTGGAATTTTTATTGTAATTAAACCAAGATCTATGGCCTTAGAAATTGCTTCTTTTGGAAACTCTCCATTTGCATCCCATTTCTCAGCATTTGGTTGAATTTCGGTACGAGCAAAATCCCTTGCTAACTCCTGTAACATCAACTGTTCTTCGCTAAGAACGAAATCAACCATGCACCTCCGAAGAAGGCGATACTCAAAAAACCCCCCCAAAAAGAACTTTGTCTTTGTGCCCTATGAGTAGTAATGTGGACATCTCCGAAAACACGGTAGCAATAATTCTTGCAGCGGGAGAAAGTAAGAGATTGGGTGAGCCAAAGGCACTATTAAATTGTGGAAATAAAACTCTAATTAAATTCATAGTTGAACGATTAAAAAGTGTAAATCTTCAGGTAATTGTAGTTACGAATATGAAATTGGTAAAAATGATAACTGAGTCATTAGATTCGACAACTACTATTGTAGTTCCTAATGATGTAAGTAATCGAACTGGAAATTTACTTGCGGGATTAGCAGTATGCAAAACTCCCCAAAGAATCTTAGTGGTGCCAATAGATAGACCTGGATGGAGTATGAATACATTAATACAATTACTTTCTATGAATGAAACTTCTTGTCCCGAATTTGAAGGTAGGGGAGGACATCCATTACTGATTTGTGGAAAGGATCTTGAAAAATTATCTAATTCTTCTGTAGATATGCCCCTTAATTCAATTTTTAAAATAAAAAGAATGGAAGTTAATGATTCATATTTACATCTTAATATTGATACACCTTCTGATAAAATATCTCTTGAAAAATTCATAAAAGAGACTGAAACTAATTCGGGATGAATCTTTGAAGGAAGATTCATTCGGCAGGTTATGAGCCAGCGAGTCATCAATTGGGTCAATTCCAAATTATTGGAAGGGCAGAAAGTAGCAATGGCTACAGTAATCAATGCTAAAGGCTCTGTTCCTGGTAAACCTGGTGCAAGAATTGCAATAACAGATAGTGAATTACAATTCGGAACTATTGGTGGAGCTGGACTAGAATTTAAGGTTCTTAAAAAATTATCAGAATTATTAAAAAATGAGGTATCTGGAGGGATTGTTGAAACCTTTGCATTAAATAAAGGCGCAAAAGGATTTGAAGTTGTTGCATTAGATAGTTTATGTGGTGGCAAGGTTACGATTGCAATGGAGGTAGTTTCACCTATGCCACATATTCTGCTTTTTGGAGGGGGGCATGTATCTAAAGCAATTGTTTCAATTGTAGAACAAATAGGATGGAATTACTCAATCCATGATACACGAAATGATTATTCAAATAAAGAATTATATCCAACTGCTATGGAATTACACAACAGTAGTGTAAGTAACTTTTTACAAAATGAAAATTTATCTTCATTACAACGTTTTAGTAACATATTATTGCTTGGACATGATTGGAAAGAAGATGAAGAAAGATTAATTGGTTTACTAAAAATTCTTGGGGGTTCTATTGAATTAAAACCCAAAATTGGAGTGATTGGTAGTAAACCAAAATGGCTATCATTTCAAAAAGTCGCATTAAAAAAAGATATTCTTCAATCTACTTTAGATCTAGTTATTTGTCCCATTGGAATTAATATTGGAGCTGAAAGTCCTGAAGAAATCGCAATAGCTGTTTGTGCTCAAATAATTGCAGATGTTAAAAAGCAGAATCCTAATGAACCTAATTGGCGTTCAAATTGAGTTAATCTCGGAAAAAATACTCTCTATACAACTTGAGTTCATCTATACTACCCCTGATATCATCTAAAGCACGATGGCCGCTATCTTTTCGATATTTTTTCCCACGCGGATACCATCTTCTGGTTAATTCTTTCACAGAGGTTACATCTATTGATCTATAATGTACAAATTTTTCAAGGTCAGGCATATGGAAAAATAGGAACAATCGGTCTGTTCCAATAGTATTTCCACAAAGTAAAGCAGTATTTGGAACACAATATCTTGCTAAAAAATTACATGTTATTTGTTCTGCTTCCTTAAGAGAAATTGAGGATTCTCTTACTTTTTCTATCAATCCATTTGCCGTATGGTGAGATACATTCCATTCATCCATTTTAGCCAATTCTTCTTCGGGTTGATTAATCACAATATTAGGCCCTTCTGCAATAATTGATAATTCAGAATCAGTGATAATACTTGCAATTTCAATAATGGTATTTTCATGAGGATCTAAGCCTGTCATTTCTAAATCTATCCAAACTAGCAGATCCTCTCTTAACGACATCAACACTGCTGATTGAAGATAGTTTGATTAGTTGTCGGTATTATTTCTAATCTTCATAACCAAAATCAGGTTTAGAAATGATTCCTTGTTGAATTCCTGCAAATATTACAACAACTGTAATTAATATTCCAAATAATGAACCAGAAACTAACAATAATGTTTTTGAATCGAAGAATGAACTTTCTTCCATTTCCATAAGTGGTTCACTATCTTCAACTGTAATATGAACTACGGCATTAGCTGATGCATTATCACCCAAAATTGCTCTGACCATTAAAGTCTGATTTCCTATAATTGTGTTGCCGGGTAAATATTCTAATCTTTCAACTAACATTTCATGAGTGATTGAAACAACCTCTTCCCCTGGTTCATAATCTGGATGATCCATCCAGTTATCACGCATATCCCAAGTTCTCCATTGTACTAATACAGGACTTCCTTCTAAACTAAATTCAACTTGATCTCCTGCATGCATATGCACTTTATTATCTACACTTTGATTTGTAAGTAAAGTTACATTAATATCTAAATTTATTCCATAAACCTTGTTTGCAGCTTCCATGAC
>CAZMJH010000149.1:3851-4112 GCA_964566595.1 uncultured Candidatus Poseidoniales archaeon | reverse complement strand
ATACACATAGACAATCTAATGAGTTCTATTGAAGCAATTCGTAATGAAATGGAGATAGCAGCATCAGAATTAGAATTTGAAAAAGCCGCATATCTTAGAGACCGCTTGAAAGAATTAGAATCATTGAGGGATTAAATTGGACATGAATAAATATGTGAAATCAATTGAATTATTGAAAAATCTTGAAGATACAGGTGTAGATGATTGTTTGGTTTCAAAATATTGGGCAGATTCAGATATTATGAAATTCAATCTTTTCTT
>CAZMJH010000149.1:0-3841 GCA_964566595.1 uncultured Candidatus Poseidoniales archaeon | reverse complement strand
ATGAAATTTTATCAAGCAGGATTTAGAAAATTTGGAGAAAGTAGGGTTGATGCGTTAATCAGAAGAGCACAAAATTTTCCAAAAGATATTGAATGGCATTTTATTGGAAATATACAAAGTAGAGATATTGGTAAAATTTGTAAATATGCAAAAATAATACAATCATTTGATCGACCAGATTTATTGTCCAAATTAGTAAATTATCCGGGTATTGAGATTTTAGTTCAAGTAAATATTTCTGAACAAAACAATCGTAATGGTGTTCTTGTAGAAGATTTAGATGAAGTTATTGAACAAATAAAAAAGTATGAAGTAACTTGTAATGGTTTTATGATTCATCCACCCATGGATTCTTCTATTGAAGACAAGAAACATTGGTTTGGAAAAATGCGAAGAATTTTTTCTAATTACCCAAATTATACAGTTTTATCAATGGGAACCTCTCATGATTTTGAATTAGCAAATGAGTTTGGTGCAACATTAAATAGACTTGGTAGAATATTATTGGGAAAACAATTACATTGAGATGCATAAATTAGGTAAATTCAAAAAGCAATTTTATTTTTATTATATTAATGAAGACAGAGGCTAATCAAATTATACAAAATTTGGAAAAAAACCCAATGCCATTTTCTTATCCAAAAGTGAGTATTTTCCGTCGTATATTTATTAGGGTATTACCTTTAGTTTTGATTGCTGCAGCATTAATTTATTCGATTGAAGGAATTACGATAGTGTTAGTGTTATTTATTTTAGTAGTTCCATTTGAAAAAATATTTCCACGACATAAAGAACAAAAAATTCGGCGTCCAAATTTAGCAACAGATGTAAGTTATGCAATAATAGCGCCATTAATGGGAGTTTTTGCTGGAGTGATAGGAATTGTGATAGGAATACTTAGTTTAGCTTGGATACCTGGATTATTAATTCGTCCTTTAGTAGAACAAATTCCAGAGAATATAGTTCCTTATGTTGCTTTTTTAATATTTGATTTTATCATCTATTGGACACATCGTTTTTATCATGAAATTCCAGTTTTATGGCGTTTTCACGCGATACACCATTCAACTGAAGATTTAGATTGGGCTAGTGGTTTTCGCGGACATCCTTTTGATGGAACTATCGCAGCACCCGCATTCTTCTTTATGATTGCTGCGGGCTTTGATCCTGAATTAACGGGATTGCTTGCGGTTGTACAGGTGCTTCTTGGATTGTTTTTACATGCTAATGTTAGTTGGCGACTCAGCTTTTTACATAAAATAGTGATAACTCCCGAATTTCATCATTGGCATCATACAAATGAAACAGATGCAATTTGGACAAATTATTCAACATTTTTACCAATTTGGGACATTATTTTTGGCACTTATTTTATGCCTAGAAATAGACGACCACAAATTTATGGAGTTAATGAGCATATACCTGATGGGATAGTTAATCAATTAAAATATCCTTTAAGGGATTTAGGGAATCCGTTGTGGGCTCTTCGTCATCCTTTTAAATCAATAATAATAGTTTTGACTTTTGTTTTTACATTACTCAAAGAAATGAAAAAATCGATTTTTCGTAAACGTAAGAAAATTGGCGAAACACCTTGGTTAGAAAATTAATAAAAAACAAAAATTATGTGATTTTACTTAGTCAAGAAGACTATGAATGGCACCCTTCTCGGCTATTCATGGCGATTAACCCAGATGACTTTGATAAACCTGTACAAGATTATCAATTTGATAAATTAATTGCCGTTAATGATTTAATTAACTCAATGTCTAATGCAGGAGGTTTTACTGCAACAAAACTTTCCAAAGCTAGAGATTTATTAAAATCACAATTTAATCAACTTGAAAAATCAAATTTTGATTCAAAAAAATGTCTTAATTGGTTATCTTTTCCTGCATGTCTTTGTGCTACTGGAACTAGGGGATTTTTTGTCGAAGCATTAAAACAAAAAAAATTCAATGTTGTATCGACTACTTGTGGAACATTAGATCATGATATTGCTCGAACACATAAGAATTATTTACATGGTGAATTTGAATTAGATGATATTGAATTAGGAGAACAAGGATTGAATCGTCTTGGAAATGTAATAGTTCCTAATTCATCATATGGGGAAATTATTGAAGAAGTTGTATTGCCTGCTTTAGAAGGAATTCGTAAAGATAGAATGGATGATACTGGATTAATTGGAACTGAATTATGGAAGGGTTTTGGTACTGTAGAGTTATGTTGGGAACTTGGACGTAGAGTCTGTGATAAAAATTCAATACTTTATTGGGCAGCAGAGCATGAAATTCCAATTATAATTCCTGGAATTACAGATGGAGGTATTGGTGCACAATTATTCATGTTCAGGCAAAAATATCCCAATTTTTGGATTGATATTTTAGCAGATGAACAACGGATGTCAGATCTTACGTGGGTTACAGAAAATAGTAATGCATTAATGATTGGAGGTGGTATTTCCAAACATCACGTAATTTGGTGGAATCAATACCGAGGAGGGCTTGATAATGCAGTTTATATTACAACAGCCCCAGAATATGATGGTTCACTCTCTGGTGCGAGATTACGTGAAGCGATATCCTGGGGAAAAATGCGTCCGGAAGCCCAACATGTTTGCGTAGAAGGAGACGCGAGTGTACTACTTCCATTACTTGGTGGAGATTTATTTAATTAATACCTGAATTAATTATACATGTTTATTATGATTTAACTTTTCGGAATACTATGGCAACCACAGAATTATTAGTTGATGGAATGACTTGCGGAGGTTGTTCATCTAGACTTACTGATAATTTTATGAAAGAACTTGGAGTGATTAGTGCAGAAGTAAATCATACATTGGGGACTGCAATCATTGAACATAATGATGAAATTTCTACTTCAAAATTAGAAGAAACAGTCTTATCTTCAGGATTTAGAATTGGCACACATTCGGGTATTAATTGGAATGATAAAGAAATTTGGAAACAATCCGCAAACAATACAAAATGGTGTTTAATTGGTTGTTCTATTGGCGAATTTGGAACTCTTGCGGCTTATTCGTTATGGAATATAGGAGATAGTGTTGCCATTGGAACTACTTTGTATTATTTTTTACTAATACTTCCATTAATTAATGGATTGATAACAAGTGTAATGTTGGAAACAGGATTATTGGTACGTTCCCAAATGGATTTTAAAAATGCACTTTCTACAGCTTTAGGAATGTCATTTATTTCAATGTTAATGATGGAAATAGCCATGGAAATAACTGATTTAATATTCACAAAGGGAGAATTAGGTATGAATCCAATTGCCATACCATTTATGTTAATTGTCGGTTTTCTTACGCCTTGGCCATACAATTATTGGCGTTTGAAAAAATATGGTAAATCTTGTCATTAAATTTAGTTGGGTATTTATTACAAGACCTTGTAACATGTATTGTGACGGAAGATTATATTGATGCAGATATTTCTCAAGCAAAAACACTTCCTTCATATTATTATACAGATTTGAAAATTTTTGAAAAAATCAAGTCAAATTTTTTTAAGAATTGGCATTTTGCTGCACATAGTTCTGAATTAAGTAATGAAAAGATATTACCATTACAAAGAATGGGTGTGTTGCTTAATGATCAATTAATGTTGACAAAAACAGACACATTCAATTGTTTATCTAACGTTTGTACGCATAGGGGTATGTTAATTGTAGATAAGAAATGTAATGATTCAAAATTACAGTGTCCATATCATGGTAGAATTTTTGATCTTAATGGTAATATTCTAAATATGCCTAAATTTGAAAATGTAAAAAATTTCCCTACAGAAGATGATAATTTAACTCGATTTAAATT
>CAZMJH010000148.1:0-4141 GCA_964566595.1 uncultured Candidatus Poseidoniales archaeon | reverse complement strand
TAACAGAATGGGCAGATCGAGACAATGATACATATGGAGATAATAGCGATACATTCCCAGACGATTCTTCTGAATGGGCAGATCGAGACAATGATACATATGGCGATAATCGTGATGAATTCCCTAATAATGAAAATGAATGGAATGATACTGATGGGGATGGAGTGGGAGACAATAGTGATGCATTTCCTAATGATTCTACTGAATGGTTAGATTCTGATGGAGATAATGTGGGGGACAATCAACAAACAACTACTGAATTTGCTGTTGAGCAAAAAGCTGAAGACAATAAAAAAATAATGGGTACAATAATTAGTGTAATTTTGATTGTTGGTTTAAGTGGAATTATAGCCTTTTTGACATTTAATAGAAAAGAAAACCTAGATACGGTAGAAAGTGCGTTAACATCAACTAATCTGCAAAATGAGATAATGCAACAAACATACGTTCCAGAATCAACAGTTGTTAATCAATGGACAGATCAAGCAGGACACACATGGAGGAGTATGAGTGATGGCAGCACACTATGGTGGAATGGAACCGATTGGGAAAAAAATAGTTAAAAAATGCCTAAGATAACAATCCATGATCTTCTTTTAATTCACATGGACCTGGAAGAATTGGAAGAATATCGTCTGTTGTAAGCCCAGTATGTTTAGAAATAAGATTTGCAAACACATCTTTTTTATTTCTACTTGGTTGTATTTCTGCCCAGCGAGGACATAAGGTACTTACAATTTCATTTGTACCGCCTAAGAGTAATGGAACTCCATTAATACATATCAATCCGATAGCCATTTTCATTTCAAGTCCTTTAATCCAATTTCTATTTCCCCTTACTATAAACGCTCCTTTAGCCACAAATTCTCCCGTTTCAGCGGTTTTTGAAACTTGTCCAGGTTTGACCCAAAATGTAGTTCCAGCTCCTCCGCCACCAGTCCATCCTCGTGACCAAATTAGAGCCATATTTGCTGATTGTTTTATCGCTTCATCACTGAGTTCAGAATTTTCCATAGAATCACAGATTCGATAGGCTTGAATCCCACTTGGCAGATAAGGAGGAGGATTTGAATCTATTTCAAATCCAATTTTTAATTTTGAAATACATGATGCCGCACCATGTAAATCTGCATGGAAATACAAATCTTCCTTTTTCATATGTTTTTTAATTAAAGTATCATTGGATTTTGCATCCCTTCCTCCAACAAATAGATGCATTCCATCAATTATAGTCCATCTATGCCTTTCAAACCAGAATCTTTTCGCTCTTTTTATCACAGTTACTTGATTAGAAACTTGTCTTTTTGATTCAGTTTTTTTAGCCCTTTTTAACAATTTTTTAGTTTCAATTAATGCTTCCCTTGCTCCTACTGATATATCTTTGACTTTTTTTGCCTTGGCATAATATACTTGAGCATTTAATTGAGCAGATTTCTCAACACTAATCCATATATCTCCTACATCGTTGGGTAATTTCATAAATATTCTTTTTTCTTTTTGATCAACTTTTGAAATATATTCAAGTTCAGTCGCCTTTTTGGAAAACTCCTTCCACCCGTATTCATTTATTGTTTGATTCGCTTGGTCAATTAAATAATCAATATTTTGAGCATTTTCTTGTATTGCCAACCCCTTATTTCTATTTTCTTCTATTTCATTATCAAATTTTTCTAACGATTTTTGTTGGCTTTCTAGTCTCCTTGTTAGTTTGTCTGCATCAGTATCCATTCCTTTTGGTTGTTCAGAAAGCATTTTTTCATGAATTCTTCTTGCAGTTGCACCAGAATCATGCCTACCATGCCAAGTATCTATTGCTTGATTTAAACTATCAAAAGGAATATTGAGGATATTTTCATTTTCTAATGGTTTAATCGGACTTGCTTCAAAAGTTAATTTTGAAAATATTTCGTCGCGTGCTAATAATCCCTCAGCATTTTCAATTTCAGCTCTTGTTTGTTCAATTTCTTCCGTTTTAAGTGATAAATACCCACCGGAATTGTTATTTTTCAAATCCCCAATTAAAGTCATTAAACCTTCAAAAACCCTCTCAAATTCATCATTTGAATCAATAATTTCTTTTGTAGATTTTTGAGAATCAATTTCTGCAGTTTTACATAATAATTCTGCCTGTTGGCCACCGAGATTAACTTGAGTTGCCAGTGTTTTTACTAGATTTATTTCACTTTTATTCAGTATATCCATTAATGCATTTTTGGTTAATTCTGTAGGATTAATTGTACCAGAAGGAGGAAGGTATGGAGCGCCTTTTTTAATTACTCTGTCTGAAGATTTAGAATGTGTTAATGGCGCAATTATGGTGCAGTTTTCATCTACTAAAATTAAATTTCCATTTCTAAAACATTCTATTATTAATTCTCTTCTACCCATTTTTGCATCAAACACAATTCTAATTACTCTATCAAAACCTATTTGTGAAATTTCTTCAATTCGAGCATTTGACAAATGTTTTCTAAGTAACATTGCAAATGGTGCAGGCTGATGTGGCATAGGCCTATCTCTTGAGGACAAATATAGCCTCTGTCCGCGAATAATTACCAAATCATTTTGTGGTAATTCTTTGGGTTTCAAACGTAGTACTAATTGCTCATGATGAGGTTGGTATGTTTTTTTACAACGAGCATTTACTAAGAATTGCAATTCATCTACCATACGATGAATATCAAAACTTGACATCTGCTCCCGCATACTAATCCTCACCTATGCCTACGGGGCCTCCTTCAATAGCCAATCGCTTCTAAATTTCAACATTGAGGGATTAAGTGATACGAAAAGAGTATTATTTTCTTAAAATTAAATCTGCAATCACTAGTTCACATACTGCTTGCACTACAGGTGCTGCTCTTGGACCAATGACAGGATCATGCCTACCATCAACAACCAATTCTTCTTGAGACCCTGATGAAATATTCAATGTAGTTTGTGTTTTTGAAATACTACTTGGAGGTTTGAAATGGACTTTAACTCTTAACGGTGCACCTGTAGAAAATCCACCTAATGCACCATCTGCATTTAGTGCTAGGCTCGGATCGCCATTTTTGTCTTTCCATGCATCGTTATGCTCACTACCATGCATATTTACTGCTTTGATTCCTTCACCAAATTCTATGGCTCTTGCTGCAGGAATGGCCATTAATGCCCTTGCTAATGCTGGTTCTAAACCATCAAACCAAGGCTCTCCAATTCCAATAGGTAATCCACAAATTGCAACCTCTACACTACTTCCGATACTATCTCCTAGTTCTGATGTTGATTTTATCAAATCATACATTTTTTCTGCAAGTTCTTTATCATTACAATTAGTAACTTTCATTGCATTACTTTTAGACAACTCTTCTTCATTAATTGAAATTGGATTAGCATTGAGATTTCCAATAGTACATACTTGTGAAAACACTTCAAAACCAAGTTTAACTCGTAAATTATGAATCAATCCAGCAGCAGCCACTAGTGGAGCAGTTAAACGTCCACTTTGGCTTCCTCCGCCTCTCAGATCTGCATGTCCTTTACTTCTAATATGAGAAGGTAAGTCTGCATGACCTGGTCGTGGTATTTCAGGTAAAAAAGAATAATCTTTACTTTTAACATCTTGATTTTCGATCCATAATAAAACAGGATATCCAGTTGTTTTTAAATTATAAATTCCGGACTTAATATTGCATTTGTCGGTTTCTTTTCTAGCAGATGCAAGCTCTTTTCCAGGGCGTCTCTTAGATAATTTTTCAGCAATTATTGATTCATCTATAGTAATTCCAGCTGGAAGGCCTTGAATTAATGCTCCAACTCCTATTCCGTGACTTTCTCCAAAGATTGTAACGCGTAAACGCTTACCAAGTGTCATTTCCATTTTGGCCCCTCTAGGAAAATTCAAGAATCCTCATCCGAATCCTCTTTTTTTTCTGCCATTATTGGTTTGGTTATAATCAATTCCAAATCCTTTGATTCATACCATCTTACAATTCGTTCTAATGTAGGTTTACTTGCAGAAGGAGAAAATATCACAATTGCATTTCCTGATCCAGAAATTCCTGAACCTCTTCCTCCATTCACCATTGCATCATTTGTTAGCCTTCTATTCGTATTATCATTTAACACTCCACACATAGCCGTTCCATTCCAAGTC
>CAZMJH010000147.1:0-4161 GCA_964566595.1 uncultured Candidatus Poseidoniales archaeon | reverse complement strand
ATCTGATGATTTATCATCAGCATCTTTAACAGTAAAATTTCGTACATCTAATTCGTATTTATGTAATTCTTCAATAGCGGATATTGCAGATGCTTTCCCAGTAAATGTTACAAAACCGAATCCGCGTGAATTCCCTGTTTCTTTATCTGTCATTACTATAGCATCAATAATTTCACCATGTTTTGAAAATATTTCTTTGAGACGATTTGTATCAATAGATCTAGGCAATCCACCAATAATCAATTTAGCACCTTTGGGTCGATCATTTCTTTGATTGTTTCTTCCAGTTCCTTCGAAACTTGGTCTAATAATTTCTCTACCATCGAATCTATGATCTGCCCTAATTAATACACTTCTAGCGGGAATTCCAGCTTTAAAAATTTCATCAAATTCTCTTGACCAACGTTGTTTCAATCTATTATATGAGGCTGGCCCGTCTTTTGTAAGGGAATATCCTTGTCCAAATCCATTTGATAAAACACGATATCCCGCATAATCACATTGGGGACAGTGAACATTATAATCGCCATTAGATTTTGCAAAAAGAGATTCTCCGCATTGGGGACATAATGCAGAAAGTACTCCACAATTTTCATCATTTCGAGTATTTACTTTTAGAACAGGGTTATTTTCAATGACTCTAACTCTAATAATATCTCTTCTTCGGATTGCATCAACTGGTGCAGGAAGAAATCTGTCTACTATGCCAGCAACATACATATCAGCATATTGATGTTCAGGTAAAATACTACGTTTATCACCTTCTATCTGTAAAATACGAATTGTAGCCGCTTTTTCCCCTAGTTTTTCTACAGTTCCAATAAGGTAATCACCAATTTTAGGAGTGGGGATTGTATTTTTATTATCAACACTAACAGTGTTTGAGTTAGAATCAATATTTAAGTTTCCGGAAACCATTGCAATTATGTTCCCATCAAGCTTACTAGTTCCCTTTCCGGGATTAAAATCTGGAGAAATATCAATGATTTCACCGGGTGTCACGAATGTTGTGCCCATCTCTTCTTCAAACAGCCGTCGAACTCCCGATTGTTAAACCTCGCCGTCTATGGATTTAGTGAATTTCCAGCAAATTACTTCTGTCATTGTGTTTTTTTGTTTATGATGTTGGTACATTGCTGGAAGCATAAAATTTGTTCTAAACATCTTTTCAGCAACCCATCCATAGTCATTCGCAAATGGCAGTAAATGTACTGCTTTGCTAGTATGCATAATATGTATTTCAGTAGCATTTGATTCAAACATGAGTTTTAACATCGGTCTGTCTGCTTTATGTTTTTGAGTACCCCACGGCGGATTGGAAATAATTAGCGATTTTTCTGGAATAACAACAGCATCTTTACCTATTTTTGCATTAATATATGTTATTTCTACGGACAAATCTACTTTCTCATGTAATTGAGATTCACCTTGCTTTGCAATATTCAATGAATCCACATCACAATCAATCATTGTCACATTTTTTGCACCTAATAGGGCACATCCAAATCCAAGTACTCCATTTCCGCATCCAAGGTCGATAATGTTGTGATTCTTTATGCCTTGTTTGCTAACATCATTAATTTTATGAATCCAGCGTGATGCCAAATCACCAGGAGTTGTGTATTGTTCTAATTCTAAACTTCTGCTTTGTTGTTGAGGAAGGAGTGAAAGAAGTATTGCTAAGTGCTTGTTTTTAGGAATAGAACCCATTGCTATTGATTGCATCCATGAACTTCTTTCTTTTCCCATATTTATCTCAATCTTGTTGATTTTTTTTTCTAGCTGCTGCATCAGCTTGTTTTCTAAAATGTTCAATTGCATCTAAAGTTGACATACTTTCAGTGGCAGCTTCATTTCTCCCTCTTTTCAATTTCACTTGATCTGCTTCAATTCTTAATGCTGAAAGTGTTCTACTGTCTAATCCACGCTCTCCACAACTTCGACAAAATTTAGTTGCATGGGCTTTTTCCATACCACAGTTAGTACAGTAAGGCATTGCGCTCAACTCTATGCTAATATCTGGCCCAATTGAAACTGTCGGCTATTATGTTGCTAATTTAAGGAACAGTTCCCATGTATTTATTCCAGCAGCAGTTGCACGATCACTAATATCTTGAAACTCTTCATTTTCCATAATTTTTTGGTGATCTAATCCTTCACCCATTAATTTTTGAACAATTGTTCTAAATTCCGCTTCAACTCCAACTCCAGGCAATGTTGCTTGCTCTTCAATAATGGCGCGAGGTGCAGAACTTTTTTCATTATTTGTTGTAGGGGATATTGAACTCTCATCATTTTTTGGAGAACTTGCTTCTGAAACAACTTCAATTTGTGGTATTCTTTCAACAGTTGTTTCTATGTTTTCTTCACTACTGTTTTCACTAATTTCCTGAGTTTCACTAGCAATTGGCGTTGTTGAAACAATATCTGGAATTGAAAGAAATGCTTTGGAAACTAAACTAGTGGGAGGCATAACGAGAGGTAAACTTTCAAAATAATCTAATGAATTATGGGTGTATGTTGTTATCTCAAATGCTTCAAATCCTAGCCTTATTGTTGAAATTACATTTGCTGGAAGAGGTTCAATAAGTGTTTTAGTAAGTTCATAACCATGTTTGGTTACTAAATCAGCCATCCATACACCTAAATCACTTACAGCAATATTTAGAAATTGATAGGAAGCAGATAATGGATCAATACCATTAGCACGTATTGTGTTTGCTTCGTCTCGCGGCCGATAAAACATAGCAAAAACAGGATGTTTGTGCTCTACAAAAAATCCATGTTGTTCCATTTCAGGTCTTGATTTTCGCGGCAATAATACAAGACAAATCGTTCTTTCAACGCTTTCATCCCATATTGTTGGCCAACGAACAGGTGCTTCTTCGATTAATTGTCCAAGGGTGACATTTGTCAACATACTAACATTTCCCAAAGCCTCACCTAATCCACCCACGTGATAGACATTATGAGAACATTGCGATAGAGTTCTCAAATTAATAATTAACAAAAAAACACATTATTAGCGATGAGTTCTAATTAGTAGACCATTAAAGAGGAATCATGGAGGACATACCTCATCTAGATTTTAGTAGTTATGATTTCCATCCAATAATGGATTTACCAGAACAATATTATGTTCATGATTTCACTAAAGGTGCAGACATATCATCTCAAGAATATACTATTGGTCGTTATGATGAAGATCGTAAAGGGATGTATGTTGATGAATTATTTGCGGGAGTTAGAACACTTCATGTGGGTATAGATATCGGAGGCCCTCTTGGAACTCCGGTTTATGCATTTTTTAATGGAGTGGTTTTTGATCAAAAATATCTTCCTGCAGATGGAGATTATGGTAATGTTGTAATTACAGAACATAAGTTCAATGGAGTTACATTATGGGCACTTTATGGTCATCTTAATTCTGAATCAATATTACATTTGAAAATAGGTCAACCAATAAAGGCAGGACAAATTATTGGATGGCTTGGAGATAAACATGAAAATGGAGGATGGGAACCTCATGTTCATTTTCAATTGTCATTAGAAAAACCAGTGAATTGCGATATACCTGGAGTTGTAGATCCTAAAAACAGAGATTTAGCATTAAAAAAATATCCTGATCCTAGGCTTGTGCTAGGGGATCTTTATTGATCAGACAAATGTCTCTTTAGTGAATCAATGCTTGGCGTTGTTGATGGGTTTTTATTGTGTAATAGTGCTAGTGCACAACTAGTCCAATCCATTAAGATGCATAAATGTAAAAGACACTCAAGTAATGATTCTCCTTCAGCACTAACTTTCCAAGCAGAATCTAAATTAACATAATGAGTAAACCATTTCATTCTATTTTCTGTTCTTGGATGTATGTGAGGAGAATCTAAAATTATCACAGATTGAGAATTAGTACTTTTGTCTTGAATATCACCCGTCATGCCCCATGCAACAATTTCATTATGATTCATTTCAGGTATAATCGTATGTCGTGAATATCTTCCAGCATTTTCATTAATTTGTTTTGAGAATCTTTCTGCAGCAGCTTCCATTTCCGCACTAGAGATTATTGCAATTGGTGTATTTACTAATGCATTAGCTAATTCAATTGTTGGAGAATTAGAATTTCCAATGAAATCAGAATTTTCAATTTCATCTGCTATC
>CAZMJH010000146.1:0-4174 GCA_964566595.1 uncultured Candidatus Poseidoniales archaeon | reverse complement strand
CATGTTTGTTTGTAAATTTTGTATATCTTTTGTTTCGTGATTCTTTTCTTCCAATTCAATTTCTAGTGTTTGCACTTTGTCTTTTGTCATATCTAATTCAAATCTTAATGCTGATGATTCAGCACGTGATTTTTCTAGTTCTTTTCCAAGGGCTTTTAGAACATGTTCAAAACTTATAGGGCCTTTATGTTCGAAACTTTCCACATCTTCTTCACCCTCATCTTCAAGATTGTTTTCGATTTCTTCAGTAATTTCTTCTTCAGCACTATCATTGATTTCACCACCTTCATCTGCTTCATCTTTATGATTACTTAGTACCGAGATACACATCATGTAATATGCTGCACAAAATGTGATTAATTGTATGATTTGCCAAAGTATCACTGTTAGACGAGTATCCACCTCACCACTATCATAATCAAGGCCCACAGAGGTATTAATGATAGTTGCAAGAGACATAATAATAATCCCAATAGCTGCTATCCCTGCAGCAATTACTGAGAAAAAGTCATCTTTATTTGAATAAGAGTGAGGAATTTTTTCTGGAAAACTAATTCTCCCATCAATAACACAATTTGGATCTATTGCAATTTTACTTAAAACTGCTATTTTTTCTTTATTTCTTATATTAATTAACATATTATGTTTGTAAAATCTTCTTTCTGCACTAATATAACCTACTAATAGAACAATTGCCCCAACTCCATAAATAAACCAAAAAGTCATTTGACTTGGGTTTATCCCATCATTATTCCAAGTTTCATATCCAGGCATGTCCATTCTTGCCTCATCATCATTAATTATCGGAGAATAGAAAAGTTCTCGGAACATAAATAATAAATCACCTTCTTCATATTTTTCTTCAACATCCATGCAGTAATTCTTGTCCCATTGACTTTGCAATACGTACGACCCTCCACAATAACTCTTATGAGCATCATTGACTACATCTGTCCACAGATTCATCATAAATATACTAATTAATAATATTAAACTCGCGCATACCATTCCTGCAATTCTATTGTATGAGGAGGGATTATCTGCAATCAACTTATTCATGATTGGGTAATTAGTACTTGTCCAATTGCCTTCAATATTTGTATTTGCACTAACAGTATTTTCTAAAATTGATGAACTAGCATCATCGTTTATTTCTTCTTCTTTTTCGTCGATTGTGTTAGATTCATCTAAATCATCAGTAGTAGCAGAACTTTCCGAATTCATTTTCCTCATTGAGATAATGTCTGCAGCTCCCAAAAACAAACAAAATAAAATCAATGTTTGTTCCATCACAATTAAAATCCCTATAGATAAAATTAATATCATAGAAATAATCCATCCCCATATTATTTTCTCTGCATCTGATTCTAATTCTGGTATTTTTTGAGTTATGAAATTAGATTTCCTTATTTTTTCTCTGAAAAGAACATATAAGATAGGGGCGAGTAGGAATATTTCTAGTCCAGATATGAGGTTATATGGACCACTTGATACCATGCTCATGAATGGAGGGGGGATGTTTTTTAATATAATATTATCATATTTGAAAATAAATATTTTTATTTGAATTCAATGTTTTTTTGAAAATATGCTAGGGTAAATATAATCACAGTACTCGGATTAAGCCCCATTGGTGAGGTTGTGGTTGTTCAAGTTTTGCTTACAGAACATCAAGAAACTATGTTGAAATCAGAGAGTAGAGAATTAGCTGATTTTATTGAATGGCTCGATACTTTTGATTCTGGGCCCGGTTTATCTTTGTTGGGGAAAAAATTATCTAATTTAAATTTAGATTTAAGTAAATTTCAATCTGTTTTGGGATATGCAGAGAAGGGTTATCAAAGAAATGTAATTAAAAAAACATCAAATTATGAACTTGCCCTTATCTGTTGGAAACCGGGCCAAAAAACACCAATTCATGATCATTTTGGAAGTGATTGTGCCTTTTTAATTCTTGAAGGTATTTCAACAGAAACAGTTTATGAACAAAAAAATACTAAATTAATTGAAGGTAAATTTCGTAATTATTCTCCAGGCGAAGTTTGTGCAGCTGAAGAGCAAGATATCCATCAAATATCCAATCATGAAAAGGGTAATCTTGTAAATTTACATGTATATTCTCCACCTCTTAAAGGATTCAAAATATATGATGAGAATTTAGTTGAATAGTTGTGATTAGTTAATTGAATTTACAAGGAATTATTATGAAATATATAGTTGATAGCGACTCATTATTAATTGATGAATTGAAGTTGATATTTCCTAATTCCTCAAATAATAAGATTAGAAAAATGCTTTCAAATAATAGAATTAGTGTGGATGGAGTTGTTATAAATAAAGCGAAAACAAAAGTCAAAAAGGGACTTTCAATTTCAATAAGTGAGCCATTAATTACTTACGTTAATGAAAACAAATTTAATATAAATATTGTTTATGAGGATGAAGAGTTAATTGTTGTAAATAAACCCTATAAATTGCTAAGCATTGCTACAAATAAACTTGAAAAAGATACACTTCATTCTCGAGTTGTAAATTATCTTAAGTCCAAAAATAAATCATCATGGGGGTGGATTGTTCATAGGCTAGATAGGGATACATCCGGAATAATCGTTTTTGCAAAATCAGAAGAGAGTAAGTTAAAAATTCAAAAACAATTTTCAAAACAAACAGTCAAAAGAAAATATGTTGCCATAGTAGATGGAAAACCATATTCAGAAATCGGTAAAATTGAAAATTACATAGTAGAAGGAAGAGATTTAGTTGTTAGGGAATGTAAAAAATCAACTAAAGGATCGAAAGTCGCAATAACCAATTGGAAAGTTATTGCCAATAATGATCATCATACTTTAGTAGAAATATTTATTGAAACAGGCCGTAGGAATCAAATAAGGGTACATTTTTCAGGAATAAAATGTCCGATTTCAGGTGATTAAAAATTTGGTTCAAATACCAACCCCTTTAGGAGGCTTTGTTTACATGCACAAGAGATTTCTATTAAACACCCTATTACTCTTGAAGAAATTACATTTAGTAGTACTAATCCATTTGAAAAATTATTTAATTAGAAAAGAGCATATAATCGTGGCATTAGGATTGTTGTTATGAGTAGAGAATATATTCGCCTTATTGATGTTCACAAATCCTTTGGTCCAAAACATATTCTCGAAGGAATTAATTTAACAATAGATAAAGGCGATTGTATTGGAGTTGTTGGACATAATGGTTCAGGAAAAACCACATTACTTAATACGATAAGTGAACAAAATCAAGACATTGGAGAAATAAAGTTTTCACCAGGACTTAGAATTGCATTTCTTACACAAATAAGAGATATAATTGAAGAATCAACATTGGAAGAAGAGTTGAATCGAAAAGGACGCCAATTTGCAGAAATCGAGGATGAAATAAGTAGTATAGAATTGCAGATGGCAAACCCCGAGTTTTACCAAGGTGAATGGCAAAATTCTATAGAACGATATCAAGAATTACAATCACTTATGACTAGAAGTGGAGGTACTGATGTTGCGGGACACGCTCAAAATGTATTGAAGAATTTAGGTCTTGAAAATAAACCATCCGATATTAAATTGTCCAAACTTTCAGGGGGAGAGAGGGCAAAAGTGGCTTTAGCAAGACAATTAGTAGGGCTAGAAGAAATAGATATTTTATTTCTGGATGAGCCTACCAATCATTTGGATCTAAATACAATTGATTGGTTGGAAAATTTTTTACTTTCTTTCGAGGGAACTATTTTAGTCGTTAGTCATGATAGGTATTTTTTAGATGTTATTTGCAATCATATTCTTGAGATTAGGGAAGGTGGAACTTGGGGATATAAAGGCAATTACAGCTCATATGTTAAGCAAAAAACATTATTTTTGCAAACATTAGAAGATCGTATAACTAAAAATGATAAAGAGATAAAACGACTCACAGGAGCCCTTCAATCGATGAAAAGAGCAAATAAATATGATAAGTCTATATCTCAAAAACATCAAATGTTGATGAGGACACAAAGAGAATTAAAATGGCTAAAAAAAATAAAACCAAAGAAAAGAAAACAAATGCAATTTAATATTAAGTCTCTTGAAAAAAGTAGCATGGATATTCTTTCATTAGAAAATGCTAATCTTTCATTTGATGATACATCAAAACCAATTTTAAATTCACAAAC
>CAZMJH010000145.1:0-4195 GCA_964566595.1 uncultured Candidatus Poseidoniales archaeon | reverse complement strand
TATGCTACCATTACAGCAAGTACCAAGGGGATAATTTGGAATTTGAACTCAATCAATTTATGGATGAATATTTATCTGATTTAAAAAAAGCATTATCTTGTTTAGATGATTCTCTGATTCTTTCTATTATTTCTAGCATTGAAATGGTAATGGATTCTGGAAATACAATACATTTTATTGGTAATGGTGGTTCAGCGGGAACTCCCAGCCATAGTGCTGGAGATTGGTCAAAAGAATTAGGTGTAGCAACGATTTGCCATACAGACAATGCCTCTGGTTTAACCGCTTGGGCAAATGATACATCTTATGAGGACGTTTTTGCGAATCAATTGAATGTATATCTAAAACAAGGAGATATAGTATTGGCATATAGTGGCTCAGGAAATTCAGAAAATGTCATTAGAGGAATTAATGCCGCTAAAAACAAATCTTGTAAAACTATAGGAATTACTGGAAATTACAGAGGAGGTAATGGTGGAAAGTTAGCACAAATTGTTGATTGTGCGCTTGTTTTTGATACTGAATCTATGGAAAGAATAGAAGATTTACAATTAATTGTAAATCATATAGTTAAAGAATCTATAAAATTTAAAAGAAATATTACTACGGATTGCTGAGTTGTGTATAATGGATCAATTATTACCATATAGGCATAAATCGGGGATTAAAAAACCTTTGAAACTTAAAAAATTACCAAATAATATTCAATGGAATGGTGCTATAATTTATCTTGATAGAGATGGTGTGATAAATAAAGGGAGTGAAGCATACATTAATTCAATAGACGAATTAGAAATTTTACCTAATGTTTCTAATGCAATAGCAAAATTAAAAAAAAAAGGTTATAGAATTTGTATAGTGACAAATCAATCCCCCATAAATAGGGGTTTTTGGGGTCATGACACCCTAGAAAAAATCCATGAAAAATTAATTGAGGAGTTGTTAAAAACAAATAAGGATGCAATTATTGATTTAATCTTATATTCTCCTTATGCCCCAAATGAAGAATCATTAGCTAGAAAACCAAATTCTGGAATGCTTAGAGCCGGAAATATCATAATTAATAGTGCTGAGTTAAATTTAGAATTACCTGAAGAATTCAATATTGGGAGTAAAAAGCCACTATTTGATGAAAATAAAATGAGTGCAATTGTAGGTGATAGATATGTGGATTATATGGCCGGAATCGGGCATGGAATCAGAGCATTTATCGTAAATCCAAATATTGGATTACCTCAAGTAATTGATAGATTGTTGGATAAGACCGATAAAGGTGACGCGTTGCACTAACTGTGGCTTGGATAGGCTTAGACGATACTGATACGTTATCTGGAGGGTGTACTACCCATGAATTCCATAGATTGGTTAGTGATTTGACAGACTTAAGCAATAACGGGAGCCCATGGGGAGTTCCTAAAGATTCAAGGCTGGTAAGGTTGTGGCCTTTTGCATCTAAAAGAACAAGGGGGAATGCAGCACTAGCAGTCGAAATTGATGTTAAAAAGCAAAACGAAAATATTCTACATCAATTCTTAGATGAATGGTATAAGGATCTTATTCTAAGAGTTTCTAGTTTAGAAATTATACAAAGCCACCATTCTAAAAGAGTTCAATTTGCACCTGAACCTTGTTTAATATTTTCAAGAATACAACATCCTGATTTTTATTGGGAGGCCGTGAGAGATAATGTTGAATTAAATTATGCAAAATCCATTGTTGATTCTGATTCTTCATCAAGAGTATGGGGTGAAGACGGAAAAATGTCAGGCCTTATCGGCTGTTTAGCAGCTATTTCATGGAGAGGGTTAGAGGATTGTACTTGGGAATTAACTGCATATAGGGAAGAAAAAATGTATTCAAAAAAACGTAAATTATCTAATGACTCTGTTGAGAAGATGTCAAACACATTTTCAAATACAATCCTTAATAGGGATCCAAACTCACTAAAAACACTCATTGCCCCAAGAACACCTTGTCCTGTTTTGTACGGAATACGTTCAGAAAGCACAGAAGATGCAATTAAAGCACACAAATATTTACAATCAATTAATGAAAATGAAAAATGTAAATCTTACCATGTGTGGAGAACAAATCAAGCAACTGGGGACCATATCGAAAATAAAGAAAAGGGTTATTTAATTTTAGACCCCAAACCTCACAAAGGTGGCCACATAATATTGCAAGTAAACTCAATCTTGTCACAATCAAAACCTCAATCATTAATTGCTTTTGAAGAAACAGGACCTGTAAATAAACTTGCAAGTTGTTTAAAGAAAGACGATTTAATTGCGTGGCAAGGATTAAATTCACCCGACGGAGATATACATTTAGAACAATTGAAATTAATAAAGGGTAAGCCAAGAGAATTAAAAAGACCATTATGTGTTTGTGGAAGTAGATTAAAATCAGCTGGTAAATCTCAACCACTACGTTGCGAAAAGTGCCAATCAATACACCCACGTTTATGGTCTGGAAATCAAATAAATGAGTCAGATTGGGTTGAGCCTGATTCCTCACAAAGAAGGCATTTAGCAAAGCCATTAGGAAGAATATAATTTCAGATAAGATTTTCATCCCCTTCCTAGAGGCTCATACATGGGAATAGACATGCCTTACATCTATGCGTTTTTCATTCTTGCATTTGCTGGTATGGCGATATGGATGATGAGGCGTGTAAAATCAAATAGAGAAAAAATGATTGAGGAAAATGCTCCTGCAGTGGCAGGATCTGACACGATAACGGGTTCTATAGAAAATGATGGAAGATATGATGAACCTTCAGAGGATGATTTAGAGCAAATGGAAAAATTATTAGAAGATGCTGCAGAATCACAAGGAATTCAATATGAAGAATGATTTAATTTATTATTTCTATTCCCTCATGAATCATTTTATACAAAGTAACTTCATTTGGTTTGATAATTTTTCTTAGTGTTTGATTATTAGAATCTGGAACAATTAACCAATTTTCAAATTTCAAATTTTCAAATTCTGCTTTTGCCCTTATTTTATATTTTTCAGAATTATTACTTGCATCATGATATGAAAGAGAAGTCACCATTATTTCAAAATTATTTATTTTAGAACAATCTACTAAATCAGAAATACTATCAATTCTTAATTTTTTATAAAAATTATCCACAAGATGATCCCACCCATCAATTATAACAAGTTTTGTTGAGGGTAAATTATTACACATTCTAATTAGTTGCTGAATAGCTAAATCAAAACTCTCCAACTTGGTGTTGGTCCTCTCAGAACCAAATTCTAATGAGTGAAATTTAGAAGCATTTGAAATAGGAATATCCTCCATTATTTGTGTAAATCTTTTAAAATCAATATTTTCGCAAGATAACCAAAAAACACGACCACCATTCAATAGATTATTTTTTGCCTCAACCAGACAAATAGTAGTTTTACCACAACCTGGATATCCTGAAATATGAATATTGGGCATGTTGTTCGAATAACCCAATAGGCTCAAGTGTAAAGTGCTTGTGAGGCATAATCGCTATACGTTAATCCATAATCGGATAAGCATGAGCGGTGAAAGTTTACCTGTACGTAAAGGTGAACGTGTTCCTAGAAGAGCATTATCTAAATTCAATGAAACTGATGAGGGGATGATGAAAGGAATATTTGCTCATGGTTGGAAAGTATGGAAAGTTGCATTAGATGATGAAAATCAATATGGGCCACACGCAATGATTGTTTTACTTTTAATGATGTCAACAATAACTGGAATGATACTTGGAATAATGTGGAGCCTTTTAGGTTAAGAAATTTCTTTACGAGCTTTATCCACACATTCACTAACCAATTCAAAACTTACGCCTAAGTGATTATGTGGTTCAAAATATTCACTTAATTCATCTGCTGTTAATTTACTTGCAATGAGTGGATTCCTAGCGCATATATCTATTAATTCTTCATTTTTTGAAATTGATTCCATTGATGCAGCCCTTAGAACTTCATGTGATTCATCCCTAGAAACACCCTTATCCACTAATGCCAACATTATTTTTTCAGCCATAACTAATCCTTTTTGTGATTTAATGTTCGAAAGCATTTTTTCTTTATCAACCCATAAATTGGTAAGAACTTTAGTTGTTTTATTTAAAACATCATCAAGTAGTGTTGAAGCATGAGAAAGAGTAAATCTTTCACTAGATGAATTAGCCAAATCCCTTTCATG
>CAZMJH010000144.1:0-4211 GCA_964566595.1 uncultured Candidatus Poseidoniales archaeon | reverse complement strand
ATGAAGGAGGGGGCGCTAGTACACTTGATCATGGGGCTGTACAAGTTGCAGTAAATGGAGTTATAAATTCTTTGAAAACGTTACACGTAATACCTGGTACACCCAATAGGCCGAGATTTCGTTTACTTGCATCAGGTTCAACTTGGTTAAGGGCACATGAAGGTGGTTTACTAGACATGCTTGTAGGTCCTGGAAGTTTTGTAGAAGAAGGAGATGTTGTTGCAACAATTAGTGATCCTCAAATGCCAGGAAAATCTATTGAATTAGAATCTCCGATTACAGGATTATTTATTTGTGCAGCGACTCATCCATTTGTTACAGCAGGAACACCTGTGGGGCATATTTTACCAATTACAAAATTCAAAGATTTAATCTTAAATCAATGTGATGAAAAATCAGTATTAATTGTAAATGGTTCTATGGGAACTCCTGTTTGGCGTGAAGAATCTGATGTTGATGAAATCTCTATTGAAGGAGAATGGTCTGGAGGTAGTGTTGATTCAGAATGGCAGAAAAATTGGTCTGAAAGTTCTGAAGATCTATCAAATAGCGGTATAGCTGCTGAAGAAGAAGAAGATTAATTTTAATTTGAAATAAATTCTTCAATAGCAGAATTAACTTCATTTTCCGACAATAATTTCCTCTTTGATTTGGCTACTTCAAATAAATGTGCTACTAATTCATCTGTAGGTTCAAATCCATTTTTTTCAAGCCACCAAATGATATTTGATCTTCCACTCATATGTCCAATTCTGATAATTTGTTGTAATCCGAAATCTTGAGCAGGAACACCAGAATAAACCCTATCTGCTAACCAATCATCACCTTTCTTCATTGCTTTAATTACAGCAGATGCATGAACTCCAGTACCTGTTTCAAATGCATCTTCACCAAAAACAGGATAATTTCTAGGCAATGCAACTTCTACATATTCATGTGCCTTATTCATGTACTCGTTTAAGAGCGTTAAATCATTATCGATAATTCCCATTAAACTAAGATTAACTAGAGTTTGATCAAGTGGTGCGTTACCAGCTCTTTCACCAACACCTAAGGCAGTACCATGTATTACATCAGCCCCAGCCTCTACAGCCGCCAGATTATTTGCAACACCCAATCCTCTATCTTGGTGTCCATGCCAATTTATTTCTATATCTCTTCTTTTGAATCCAGCATCAGGAATCACTTCATCTTGAATAAATGACAATAGTTGTTTAGTACCATTCGGCGTAACATGGCCACATGTGTCACAAACACAAAGTCTGTCAGCACCTAATTCAAGTGCACGTGTGTAAATTTGTTTTACATCTTCTGGCCTGCTTCTAGTGGTATCTTCTGTTACAAACATTACAGGAACGTCATTGTCTATAGCAAAACCCACAGCTTTTTCCATAGTTGAAAGTAATTTTTCCATTGTCCATCCTTCAGCATATTGACGAATTGGACTTGTCCCAAGAAAGGCACTTGCTTGAATTGGAATTTCGAATTTCGCTTGCAAATCTACAAGAGGTTCAATATCAGAAACAACAGTTCTAACGGCTGCACCTGGTCTTATTTGATAATTATTTTCTACAATGTGGTTAAGCATTGCATCAATATGTTCTATGTGAAAAGGGCCTGCTCCAGGCAATCCAAGATCTACTTTTTGAATCCCTAATTTTTCCATATAAGTTAGGAGTTCAATTTTTTGTTTTATTGTAGGGTTTCTTGCTGATGGAGATTGTAAACCATCTCGTAATGTTTCATCATCAAACCAAACACTATGTGGATGTTTAGATTCATCACGATTTAATTCCCAATTAATGATATTCCAATCATAAATCAATTTATCTTCATTCATCAGAGTCACCTCAGGACATGAACTCAGAATAAGTTCTAGTGTTTGAACTTCTCTATTCTTCTTCAGTTGCTGAATTGGTTGAATTAGATAATTCTTCTTCAGTTGCTGAATTGGTTGAATTAGACAACTCTTCACCTATTAATTCTGCAGGTATCCTTGCTGCAAAAATAATTTCATCAAGGAATTTAGTTTTTTCCTTATTTCTTAATTCCATGACTTTATTTCCTTTAGTAGATCTTCCACTGGTTTCTTTAGTATCTTCTGCTCTTACTCTAATCATCATTCCTTTAGCTGTCAATAAAAATAAATTGTCTAACACATTTGGAATTTGTCTTACTGCAATGATTTCATCGTTGAATTCTTCATCTAGTTTCATTGTTTTTACGCCTTTAGCGCCGTTTTTTGTCCTTCTATATCCATCGGTATAAAATCTAGGAGCACCAGTAATTGGGTCTAGTTTTTGAACACCATTTTCATCTAAATCAGGAAGTCTTACTGCAGTACCAACCCTTGTTCTTTTTCCTTGACCGTTTTTAGTGATGGTCATAATTTGAGTTTCGTAATTTGAAGTAACTACCATTCCAACGACATGTCCACCATCTGCATTTTTCCGATCTCCTGTTCTAATTCCCCATACCCCTGAGGTGTTACGACTTGTTGCGGATATATCTTCACATGAAAATCTTGAGGCTTGACCCGTGTTAGAAATCAATATAATGTCGGATTCAATAGATCCTGAACGTACACTTACTAATTTATCTTCTTCGATTTTAAATTTAATTGCAAATTTACCATTTCTATTTATTTTCACATATTCACGTAAGTCTGTTTTCTTGATGAGTCCACATTTAGTTGCAAATAATAAGAAATATCCGGATTTAGGCCTTTTTTCACCTTCTTCAAGTTTAACATTTAGGGATTTCTCCGTAACCTCTTCAACTAATTCTTTAGAAATTGGTAATATACTAACTACACTTTCATCATCTCTTATGCCGTCTAATAAATTACGAATATGTGTTCCTTTTGCTTGTCTGCTTGCTGAAGGAGTTTCCCATGCTTTAAGTCCATATACGCGTCCTTTGTCTGTAAATATCAATAATCGATCTTTACTGAAACAAGTTATGATTGCTTGAGGTCTATCTTCTTCTTTTGTCGTTATACCCTTCAATCCTTTACCGCCTGTGTTTTGAGTTCTGAATGCCTCAGTTGGAAGATGTCTGATGTAATTGTTTTCTGAAAGTGTAATCACAATTGCTCTTTCTTCCACGAGGTCTTCTCTATCCATTGATAATGGCATTGGATCTATGAATGAACGTCTTTCATCTCCATGCTTTTCAACCATTTCATTAAGTTCATCTAATAGTATGTTTAGTCTTCTAAGTCTAGACCCAATAATGTCTTTTAAGTCAGCAATTATTACTTGTAATTCTTCAAATTCATTTTGAACTTTATTGACATCTAATTTACTAAGTTGATATAATCTTCTTTCAGCAATAGCTTTTGCTTGAGGTTCTGTGAAATCAAAAGGAGCAATATTCTTGATTATACTCTCTTTTCCTTTTAGAACTAATTCAAATTGTTCTCTACTTTCACTTGCTTTACCCACTGCAATAACATCATCAATTCTATCTTGGGCTTTAACCAATCCTTCTAGAATATGGGCTCTTGCTTCTGCTTTATTTAATTCAAATCGAGCCCGTCTTTCAATTACAGATTCTCTATGTATGACATATGTGTGTAACATTTTAGGTAATGTTAAGAGTACAGGGCGGCCATCTAAAATGCCCATCATATTAGCTGAATATGATTCTTGTAAACGACTTTTTTTGAATAATTGGTTTAGTACTGCATGAGGATCTGCATTATTTTTGACTTCAATAACGACTCTAATACCTTCTTTTGAAGACTCATCACGAATATCTCTAATTCCGATTACTGTTCCTTTACTGACTAAGTCAGCAATATATACAAGCATGTCAGCTTTTTTAACCTGATAAGGAATTTCATGAATAATTATTCTTTTACCTTTATTGTCATCAAAAACATCACATTTTGATCTTACATGGAATTTACCTTTACCAGTTGAATACATATCAATAATCCCTTCAATGCCATGAATTGATGCACCAGTAGGGAAATCAGGGCCAGAAACATGTTCCATATATCTTTCAATTGAAATCGTAGGAATTTCTAATTTTTCCACTCCCTGTTCTATGATTTGATTTACATGAAGATTTACTGCGCCTGCCACTTCTGTCAAGTTATGAGGGGGAATTCTTGTAGCCATGCCTACAGCAATACCATCACTACCATTTAGTAATAAATTGGGTAATCTAGCAGGCAAGACTGTAGGTTCAACTTCAGAATCATC
>CAZMJH010000143.1:2631-4254 GCA_964566595.1 uncultured Candidatus Poseidoniales archaeon | reverse complement strand
TGGTTCAGGAGGGAAAATGTGTGTACCCCTAGCAATATATTCTTTCAAAATATCATTTTGAATTGTACCCCTTAATTTGTAAGGTTCAATACTCATTTCTTCAGCACAAACAATATACATCGCAAGTAAAATCATAGCAGGAGAATTTATTGTCATTGATGTAGATATTTTATCCATCGGTATCCCCTCAAATAATTTTTTCATATCCTCTACAGAATCAATAGCAACCCCAACTCTTCCAACTTCTCCTTTAGATAATTCATCAGTAGAATCTAAACCTAACTGAGTGGGCAAATCAAATGCTACAGAAAGACCTTTTTGCCCTAATTCTAGAAGCATCCTAAATCTCTTATTTGTTTCTTCAGCAGACGAAAAACCAGCATATTGCCTCATAGTCCATACTTTTTTCCTATACATTGATTCATGAATGCCTCTTGTATATGGTTCATCTCCGGGTAATGTGTTTTCTTCCGAATTATAGCCTTGTTTTAAGGCCCAAAATTCAGTAGCAACAATAGGTACTTCTAAGCCACCTAGCGTTCTACGAATTTCATCATCTTGAGCACCGCTCGGCTCGGCCATGCAAGTGCTTTGAGCATCAAGTACAAGTTCTTTCTTTAGTGATGATGCCCACCAGGACCGTGTGCATGACCATGTGATTTCTCTTCATCACTAGATTCACGAATGTCAACAATTTCTACCTCAAATGTCAAATTTTTACCTGCAAGCATATGATTAAAATCAATTGTAACTTCTGTATCTCCAATTTCAACTATAGTTAAGGGTATTTGCTGCCCATTTTCCATTTCTGCAGACATAACACTACCCACTTTTATGTCAGGAGGAAATTGATCTTTTGGAACCTTTTGAATGCCTGCCGGATCATGTTGCCCATAGGCTCTATCAGGTTCTAAAGAAAATGTTCTCTTTTCTCCTTTTTCAGCACCCAAAATCTCTTCTTCAAAACCGGGTATCATTTGCCTATGACCAACTAAAAATGTTAATGGATCTCGTCCATGACTTGAATCAAATTCTTCCCCGTTTTCTGTTAATGTTCCTTTGTAATGTACACTTACTACCATATCTTTTTCAATCTTCATTTCAATCACCTTTTTGTAGAATAACTCTTAATTAATGCCTCTAATTTATCCGACACATCTCTACTTAATATGCCCTCTTGTTCTTTCTCAACTAGATATTCTATAGCACTATCAATACCCACACGTTCTCCTTTTGCCCAAATTTGACCAAATAAATTAGATCTATGTTCTTCAGCTACATCTGGACTATCCAATATTGCACGTGCATCAAAACGAAATTCTAATTGTTTTCTACGACTCAATTTTTGTTGTTTAGGTTGTCTTCCACCACCTCTTTTGGTCTTACGAATAGGTTTTGATATTACTTTGACTTGTGGTTCATTCACCTCTTTTTTCCCTGATAATGAAGGTTTTGAAAATAATGACCCACTAGATTGCTCAGCAGGCAATGAAACACCGGTTTTAGCAGCTAATTCATCACTTCTTCTCTTAAGATCATCTAATTTTCTAATCTCCTTTTGAAAGGTTTCTACTTTAGGTTCCTCTACTTTAGGTTCCTCTACTTTAGGTTCCTCTACTTTAG
>CAZMJH010000143.1:853-2531 GCA_964566595.1 uncultured Candidatus Poseidoniales archaeon | reverse complement strand
GTTCCTCTACTTTAGGTTCCTCTACTTTAGGTTCCTCTACTTTAGGTTCCTCTACCTTAGATTCTCCTTTCTTAATTGCTTCTTTTCTTTTTTGTTCAGACTCAACTTTTCTCTTCATTGCTTCCAATTGTTCTTTACGAGTACGAGTTGTAATGATATTTTTATTAGGCAATGGTTGTTGTTTTACAACTTTTTTTTGTATTTTATTTGACGCACCCGGTGCAAACGGATTGAACGGGTCTCTTCTATTTCGTCGCGCCAAATAATTCCTCCAATATGTGTAACCCTCTTAAGGGCCCCAATTAACACTTACCATTATACTAAGCCCACAATATTGGAGTTTGATCTGTTCTAAGGTACTGCAATACTGAACTCTCACTTAATTCTGTAATATCCTTATGCATAAGATGTAATTTTCCCAATACTGCAATCATTGAACCATTATCTACGCAAAACTTTCTCTCAGGTACAAAACTTTCTGAACCTCTTTCTATAGCCATCAATTCACTCATTTCTCTTAAACGTGAATTACATGCAACACCTCCACCAAGGAGTAATTCTCTTTTTGAAGTATGTGCTAATGCTCTTTCAGCCACCTCAATACAGGCTGCAAATGTATGCTCCTGTATGCTCCAACAAACAGCCCCTAAAGGTGCACCTTTCTTTATCAAATTATAAGCCGCATTTAATACTCCCGAGAAAGCTAAATCCATGCCTTGAACAGCATAAGGCAAAGAATAGTCTTCTAACTTAGCAGAGGGATTATTCTCAATCCATTCTCTTGCCAAAGATTCTATTTTGGGCCCTCCTGGGAACGGTATTCCTTGTTCTCTTGCGAATTTGTCCAGCATATTGCCAATGCCAATATCAAGAGTTTCTCCAAGAACCCTGTACCTTCCATCCATTTTTGCAATAATTTGAGTGTTTCCTCCAGACACATAGAGTAATACTGGATCATCACACCCACACGTTTTACGTCCAACTTCTATATGCGCAACACAGTGATTTACTCCAATTAAAGGTATACTCCACCTTTGTGAAATAGTACGTGCAACAGAAGCACCTACTCTCAAACATGGGCCTAAACCTGGCCCTTGCGAATAGGCAACTGCATTGAAATTTTTAGCTTCTAAGTTATGTAACTCCAAAATTTTTTGGAGGACTTCAGCACCTTTTTCAGCGTGGTGATCTGCTGCTTCTCTTGGGTGTATTCCACCCTTTAATGGACGTACTGCAATCGATACTGAATCTAATGGATATCCATTAGAGTCAGCCACCCCAATAGAAAAGGTATGGGCTGTAGATTCTATTCCAAGAATATATTCTCGCGTATTTATTTCTGAGCTTGCAGGTGTCATATTTCAATACCCGGAAGTGGCGCACCTTTTCATACCTAATGCTTGTCGATGTGCATGCGCCACCTACTTATTGGCATAGGTGAGTTGGCTCACCTTAATAATGGGAATAAGGGCCCAATTTGTGGTGTTGATTTAACAAATAAAGAAAAATTAATTTCAGAGGGAATGGCAATATTAATTGAAAATGGCATTATTTCAAAAATAGAACCGGAAGAAGAATTAATTGAGGAGTTTTTACCATCCATTAACAACATAAAAGATGAGTTTTTGAAAAATGAAGTGACTAATTTCAATCAAAATAATTTGACATTAACTCACGC
>CAZMJH010000143.1:0-831 GCA_964566595.1 uncultured Candidatus Poseidoniales archaeon | reverse complement strand
TCAATAATTCCTGGGCTAATTGATGCCCATACACATTTGTTATGGGATGGGGACAGATCAAATGAAGTACGTATGCGAATGAAAGGAATGTCATATACTGAAATTTCAGATGCAGGAGGGGGGATTGCTTCTACAGTCAATGATACAAGAAATTCAACTGATGAAAGATTGACTAAATTAGGTGAATTACGCCTACATGAGGCTTTAAAATGGTACTACTGCACTTGAAGCGAAATCAGGGTATGGACTTAATACTGAATCAGAATTAAGATTACTTTCTGTAATGAATGATTTAGCATTTGATACAAAAACACCCTCAATTGACATAACTTGGATGGGAGCACATGATGTTCCCCCAGGAGAAAATTCTAAAAAAATAAGAAAAAGAGAATATATTGATGAAATTTTGAATGATCAAATACCTGAAGTAGTGGAGCAAGGATATGCTAGGAATTGTGATGTTTTTTGTGAACCGGGATGGTATAGTATAGAGGAAACTGAAAACATACTTGATGCTGCAACCAATGCTGGGCTATCAGCAAGATTACACATAGATGAATTTAAAGATGGAGGTGGTGCAGATTTAGCAGCAAAAAAAGGTGTTGATACTGCAGATCATGCATTATATAGTAATAACGAAAGTAGAGAGAAAATGGCAAAATCTAATGTTATTCAAGGATTTTTACCCGGGGCCCCACACACAATGGGATTAGATGATTGGCCCCCAATAAAATACTGTATAGAAAATAACTATCCATGGACAATTGCTACAGATTTTAATCCCAATTGTAGAATATTAAGTCTACCATCTATAGCATCAATTTGTGTTCA
>CAZMJH010000142.1:0-4261 GCA_964566595.1 uncultured Candidatus Poseidoniales archaeon | reverse complement strand
CCTGCTCCTTCACCCATTACAAAGCCATTTGCACGCGAATCAAACGGTGTTGAATGAGTTGCTGACAACGCTCCAATTGCACTAAATTTAGCATATGTTGCAGGATCCATTGTCCTATCACTAGCACCTGCTATTGCCATGTCAATTTGTCTTAATTGTAATAATCTACATGCATCAAGTATTGCGGCCATTGATGATGCACAAGCCGCATCTGTCGAGTAATTTGGACCTTGTAAATCTAACAAATTTGCTACTCTACCTGCAACCACATTTGCTAATTCACCAGGCATAGTATCTTCATCAATTTTTGGAAGACCTTTTGTAATCTCTTCAAGAAATGTCTTTTCATCTTGTAATCCCGATTCTTTTGCAAGACGCAATGTGCGTCCTGCCCAAACTCTTTGATTAGATAAATTACGATTCTCTCCACCAAGAGCATTAGCAAAAATTACACTTGTTTTACCTCTTGGTGGTTCTAATTTTCCATCTCCAAGATATCCTGCATGTTCTAATGCTGATGCTGATACTGAAACGGCCCATTGTTGGCAGACATCTATTTGGGGTAATGTTCCAGGAGGTTGTCTCCAACGACGCCAATCAAATTCATATCCATCAACAAACGCACCAATCTTTGAGTAGGTTTTATTTTCCTCACCTTCCTCATGAAAAAAATCTAAGGGGTCCCATCTATGTTCTGGAACATCTATGAAAGAAACATGTTTAGAAAGTATATTTTTCCATAATGTTTCAATATTTGGTGAATCAGGTAAAATACAAGACATTCCGATTATTGCAATTGGTTCAAACGGCCCTTGGGATTCATCTGATTCTGAAGTATTCTCCATTCAACCATCACCCATAATAGAACCTGGAACCATAGTTGAAGAATATCCTGCATCAACATGAATACATTGTCCTGTTACTCCTGATGATAATTCTGAAGCTAACCACACAGTTCATCCTGCAACATCATCTTGGTTGACATTACGTCTTAAGGGAGAGTTTAATTCTACATGATCTAAAATTTTATCAAAGCCAGGAATTCCACCTGCAGCTATTGTTTTTATTGGACCACTAGATATTGCGTTTAATCTATGCCCTTCCGGTCCCAATTGGCATGCTAATTCTCTTGTCCAACTTTCCAATGCTGCTTTAGCAATTGACATGACACCATAATTTGGAACATATCTTGTTGATGCTGCATATGTTAATGTAATTGTTGAAGAATTATTATTCAAATAAGGCATAGCATGACGCATCACTCTTTGCAAAGAGTTAGCAGATACAGTGATTGCAGTATTTATTGCGTCATTATCTACAAATAATATATGCCTATCAAAACACTCCTTAGGTGCAAAACCAATTGCATGAATCATCACATCCACTTTTAAATTTGGATTTTCTTTACTAAATTCTGTAAAAAATTCTGCAGTTGCATCATCAGTACTAACATCAAGAGGATAAAATCCATGAATTTGTGGTAATTTGTCTTTCAATTGAAAAACTCTAGACATGAATCTTTTTTGATAACCCAAATATAATTTGCATCCTGCTTGAGCCAATTTCTGACAAATAGACCATGCAATGGAATCTTCGGATGCAACACCAAAAACTAATGCAACCTTACCTTCAAGACCTAGCATATGCATACCCGATTATATGTATCCACAAAAACAAGTGTATGACCATTACTCACGGTCGGCCCCGTAGGGGCCGAGTTATTAACCTAATTTTGTTCGCCATAAATTGAATTTGGTAAATCTTGATGCATCGTGAAAAAAACCTCTTCATCAAGGCCATTTTCATCTGCCAATGATGCTAATTGTTGAGTTCTTTTTGGCACTGTTTTAGGACCTAAAACAGCACCAGGTCTACGTGGATCATCCATATAATCAGTTTCCAACATAAAGCCATGATCACTTAAAGCACAAGTTTCAACTAATTTTTGAACCGCATCTTTTCCAAGATTCACACTTGGGGTAATTTTTCCAACCATAGAAACCGAAACATCTGCCGGAGCAAAATGCCTAACTAAATTAAACGGATTCAATCCTACACGTTCAGCCATTGCCTCTAAATCTCCATATGTCTGATTTCCATTTTCTTCCATATGTAATTGCAGAGGTATTTTTTCTTTGCGAGATAATTCCATTGTTTCTTCAAGTAATTTATTTGATAATTCAAGGACTTCGTCTGAAGTCTCCCAATGTGGCCTTCCAACTTCTCCAATAGCCACAGCTTTTCCTTCATGAATGAATTCAAGTGCAATATCAATACTATCATTATAATTTTCAATCGCTTTTTGTGCACCAGCATCACTGTTTTCACTAACCCATAATTCAAATTGGTGAGCAAAAGCAGCAGGATGGGGACCAAGTACAACTCTGACATCAATCAACATTTTTTCTCGGACTTGCTCAGCCATCATAATTGTATCAAGATATGATTCCCTATGTTCTTTAGGCGTTATTGGGGGTGTTTTGAAATTAGGGCAATGAACAAGTACAATTCCTGTACCTCCTGAATTTTTGAAGTCTTCTATAGCAGATAAAAAACGACCTTTTCGATTAAGATGAAAATGATTATCGACAATAGGGCCAGTCCATTTTCCATTATTTAGTGACATGAATCAATCAGCCTCTGAATCAGATTCAGATTCTATTAATATTCCATCTTCTATTAAACGATCTTGCCAATAAACTGCTGCCATTGCAACTAAATTAGCATGAGTAGCATTTTCAACAACAACTTTTCCATTTTCCCAAATATACAACGTAAGTTTGTGGCGACCATCTTCAACTTTAACACAACCTAATCTTTCATCTTTTTGTACATTTTTTCCTAATTTTTTCATCAATCTAAGCATATTTAAATTATTAGCGAATTTAAATGTGGCGATAATACCTCCAATTTCAGCTTCAAGTCCATCATCTGAATGCCCCATCAAAAACAAAAATTCTTTTGCTGCGTGTCTGGCAACCTCCATTCTATTCGTCCCATGAATTACAATTCTTCCTTCTTTATCTACAATAATAGTTGCCCTTGGAGTTTGCAAAGTATGAACTGCGTAATCATCTTGGCGTATAGCACCTAATTTAGTTACGGCCAAATCCAATTCTACTGGTTTTGGGGGGATAAACCTAACCAATTGATTCTCAACTCTAACAGTTGGTGGTTCGCTCATCACTCTTCCTCATTTAATTCGGAAACGGTTTCAGTACATAACGGCATTTCTACAGGGGGTATATTTTCTAATGCATTAAATAAAGATACTCTTTGTGCTAAAGAAGTTACTAAAAGCAATGAAGGTTCTGAAATTCCTAATTTCCTCATTTCTGCAAGGGCGCCCCTTATTCTAGATGCATATCGAGTATCTCTTTTTTCTTTTAATTCAATACTAATTGCATTTTCAATACCAATCCACCAAGCAGCTGAAATCGCTGAAGCGACAGCAAGTTCAGAAGATTCTCCGGATTTTACTTGTGCTTTCTTCATCATTAACGATAAATTCTTTTTGAATTTTCTACCAGACCACATGTTTGAAAGAAGTTTCAAAGGCCTAGTTAATTCATATGCGTGTAATTCTAACCAATTGGACCAATCATCATCAGACAAAGGAGGTTCAATGAAGAATACTGGTTTTTCTCCCCTCACTGCTTATTTTTGCAACCTACGTGGTTCGGGATCTGGAAATTTACAAGTTTGAATTTTCTCTAATAAGGATAAACCCCCCAATAATCGAGAAAAATCCCCACCTTGGGATATAGCCCCTGTAAAATTAATTCCAGGACTTTTCTTTTCTAGTTCCTCTTCATGTTCCCATAATTCGATTTCTTCTTCGGAAACCATCAAGCCTAATCCTGACCATTTTATTCTTGGACGTAACGAATTCGGATATACAACAGTAGGCAATACACCATGAAGATAAACTAAACCTCCCTCTGGATCTTTCCAAACAAAATCATCCCATTCAAGATTTATCTCGGCCTGGGGGGGGGTGGGTCGGTTCATAAGGGTCCGTCAATCAACTTCTTGTTAATTCTCCGCGCGCTTTATTGATATGTGAGGGCTTTCAGGGGCTGTTTGAGAATATGGAACCATACAGCCTAGAACCTGTCACAATTATAGAAGAAGTATTTCCACAAGACACCAATTCATATGGCACTCTTTTTGGTGGCAGATTGATGTCACTAATGGATAAAGCAGCAGGAATTGTATGTTCAAAATTTGCACATCGGTAATTTGTAACAATTTCTATTGA
>CAZMJH010000141.1:0-4296 GCA_964566595.1 uncultured Candidatus Poseidoniales archaeon | reverse complement strand
TAAAATCAGATGATAATTGGTCAATAGATTTTGAGGACATTGAATCAAAAATGAATGATAGAGTACGTTTGTTGGTACTTATTAATCCAAATAATCCAACAGGTGGAATAATTACTGAAGAAGAGATAGGGAAAGTGATTGAAATTGCTGAAAAGTGGCCGAATTGCACGATAATTTCTGATGAAATATATGATAGGTTAAATTTTACAGATATGCATATATCTACTGCTTCACGTTCAAAATCAGTACCTGTAATTACTCTTAATGGAGTATCAAAGGTGTACTATGCGCCAGGATGGAGAATAGGATATATGGCAATACATGATCCTAGTTCAAAACTCAAATCTGTTCGGGATGGTATAGAGCGGTTATTACGCTCAAGACTTTGTGCATCAACACCTGCTCAAAAAGGATATTTAGCAGGATTAATGGGAGATGATGGATGGATGTCAGCACATTTAGAAAAAGTAAAATCACAACGTGATGTTTGTATTGAAAGAATTGAAGGAATTGAAGGTTTAGAAGTTCAAAAGCCAGAAGGTGCATTTTACATGTTTGTTAAACTTACAGATAAACAATGGGCTGAAAATGATAAGAAATTTGTATTGGATTTACTACACGAAGAACATGTTTTATTGGTGCATGGCTCAGGTTTTTCTCCCCAATATGGAAAAGGACATGTAAGATTAGTTTATTTGCCAGATGAACAAATATTAAACGAATCATTTGATAGAATTGATAGATTTCTAAAACATCACAGATCTAACATTACTAGCGATTCTTAGAAAACCTTAGAGGATTACGTATGTACATGGGGGAGAACTCAACAATGCGCATGAGATACATTTTATTTTTGGCATCATGTTTTGCAACAATGAGTACATTACCTACATTTGCATCTGCTGAAGTAACTGTTATCCCTATTGATGAATTAAGGTCGAATTATTCACTTTTAATTCCCGGAGTAGTAGGTGTTCTCTCCACAATAGTACTTGCATGGTATATTTTACCAAATTCACTCTCATCACTTCAAGTTGCTTTTGAAGCAGACGACAATTTGTATGAAGTACATAGATTAACAAAGAAAAGAAAAGATGCACGTGAATTACTGTTACTCAAAGGAGTACCAAGGGGGGTATTGACTTATTTGATGGCAATGACCGCATTATCTGTACTTATATGTGAATTATTAATTGGCCCTAATGTTTATTATTTGCCAATAACAATCTTGATGGCTGTATGTATTGTAATTCCAGTATTAGTCTCTCCTTGGGAAACATTAATTGCACAATTAGATCAAATACGTAGGACTAAAATGAAGGGTATTTTTGCTTTAATCAGAAGACTTTGGGCGATACTAATTATCGCAGGGGGCACCCTTGCGATTTTGATGTATGGATATAGGAGGCATGGTGCACTAACACCTACATGGACTACAATTGCATTATTAGTATTCATGTCCCCTACAATATTTGCATATGGTCGAATCGTAGGTGCTTCTTGGAATATGCTTTTATTATCAAAATGGAGAACTGTAAGGGGTAATAAAACACCAATTAATCCGGATAAACCAGGCATATTAGGTAGAATCTTAGCATTAATTCTAGTTATATTTCTGTTTACCATGCCTTTAACTGCAACCAATGGTGTTTTTACTGTAATATATGTGACTTTTTCATCAGGTATGGAAAAAGAGTTGGCTATGAATATACTGAATTATGGTGGTGTTGGAGGATGGTATTTGGTGGAATCTGCTCAAATGCAAGCTCTTATTGAAGATTACCAATGGTTGAAAGCGTTTCCCCAAGTTTTGGCAATGTTTTTGACATTAAATATCGCGATTGTTGGACTGGCCTTTATTTTTGAACTAATTCGTAACCTGTTTTTAGGAGGTCAATCATTTGGAGGTACTGGAGGAGTTAGTTTAGCAGCTACAAGAGAAATACGTTCAGAGGGGGAGGTGCAAGGGCGCCTACTTTATTTTGCATTTGCAGGGTTTAGTGGATATACAGTGTTACTTGTAATCTTAACTTGTTACAAAGAATTTGCTTCATTAATGCCATTTACGGGTCTTCTTGAATCGTATGGATTTGAAGAATATGAAATTCTAAGAACTACGTGGACTTTTATTGCATCAGGTCAAGCAATATTTTTACTTATATGGATACTTAGTGTTTGGAAATTTTTCCCTCTTCGAAAGTTTTCTTTCGATTTATCCCCCGATGAAAGGAGAGCTGGTGCGTTTAGAAGGGGTTCGGGAGATTCGATGCAAAAGCAAATAGATAATGCAGCAAAAACAGATGATTTGGATTTTTTAATTACATTTCAAGCAAAATCCTTACATGGTGATCAATCATTAGTGAGATTAGCAAAAGCCAAAGCAAAAATGTATGAATTTGCATTGCGAGGGTTATGGCCAAAAGCAATTACTGAAGCTCGTAATGTACTTGCACAACAAGGTGGAGAAAATGATGATGCAAGATTGTTAATTGCTGTGGGCCACATTGCTTGTAGAAGAATAGATGCTGCAAGAGAAGCATTATCTTCACTTGAAAATGATGATGATGATTATTCAGAGCCAGAAGTGATTTCTTTTATTGCTGATTATTTTAATCCGTGGCAAGGAAAAGCATCCGATGATGATTTGTGGGATTTTAAAGGAGAACCAATGATTGATAACCTCACAGATATTATGGAGAGGTTTGGATTATGGTCTCCAGATTCAATGAGTCCATTATCTCGAAGAGAAAAAGATTTGTTAGTGGAGCATAATGAATTGATGCAAGTAGCAATGCTAAGAGGGCAAAGAGAACATACAATGGCATTAGAAAAAGCATTTGGAATTGTTCGTAGAAAACCGCAAATGGTTAAAGCAAGGATTTCTTTGGCTCTTTGTTTACTTGATCAAGGAGAATGGCACCTGGCTTTGGATGTATATGAATCACTTGCAGAAACTGCAGCAGCAGATCCAAGGACCGAAGGATTAGGTGAGATATTAGGAGTGCCTACAAGAGGATATGATGATTTATCATCACCAATTCCTCATGAAGTTCTTTTGTCTACACGCAGAGATAATGAGAGTAAAGCATATCTGTCAAAATTAAAACCTTATCTTAAAGAAGCACCAACAAATTCCTTAGTTGGTTTGCATTATAAAAAACAAAAAGATGTATCTTTGACAGCCAATGCAATGATTGCAGCAGACCAATCTGTGATGAGAGCTGTTGAACCAAAATATAGAGTAAGTAATTTAGTACTGTTTATTAGATTGTTCTTATTATGGCCTTCTTTTGTTGTAGCAGGTTGGTGGGTTTCAAAAAATATGTCACAGGGATTTATTATAGAAACATTAGGTCAGTTTCTATGGCCACTAGTTACGACATCACTCTTTTTCATACAATTTGTATTATCTAGAATTTCACGTTCACAAAGAAGGGTGATTAAGCAAACGGATCAAAAGGCTATGATTGCTTATTCAAAGAGATTGAAACGAAGTAGGGTTGATTTAACTTGTAATAAAGTTCCAATTGGCAACCATATGTTGATGTCTGGAATCTTGGTGACAATTAGTGATGCTGTTTACGATATTGGGCTTCCAGGGTGGTTATCTGTTCGACTTGAAAAGCCACGACAATTACGTTCAAATCTCCGTACAAGATCAAAACAAATGCGTGCTTTAAAATCACCACGTTACAATAACCTCCCATATGAGTGGTGGAAAAATCAACCACGGGCATTATCTAAAGAAAGTCAAGATCTTAAGAAAAAAATAAATTTAGTGTTACAAGATTTTGGTGGAAAAAAGAAATCAACATCTCATAAGAAATTAAGGCAAAAAAGTAGAAACATGTCATCATTAGGTTTAGAGGGTGATTCGATGATTTATTCAGGCGGGGGTCCAAAGAAAGAATCATCTGAAAAAAGGCAACCAAAGGGACGCCCTCCATCTCGTAAAAACAATAATAAAGGAAATTTTGATTTGGCTAGTTTCCTTGATGAAAAACGTAAAAGATAATTTTTAATAATTATATTTTGGACCATTTGGGCATTTCATATGCTTTTTCTTTAGAGTCCCAACAATATTGAATATTACAAAAATCTTCCTTTAGTATTTTGACTCTTTCTCGGACTTCAGATTCCTTTCCACCTAGTGAGGCTAAATGTATTAATTCAGCAACTTCATCCATTGTCTCTGTATTCATTCCGAGTCTAGTCATTTCAGGTGTTCCCAATCTTATGCCCGAAGGATTTACTGCCGAAGTATCTCCTGGTATCATATTTTTATTCATCACTAGT
>CAZMJH010000140.1:905-4327 GCA_964566595.1 uncultured Candidatus Poseidoniales archaeon | reverse complement strand
TTGCTTGTACAAAAGTCCAAGTTCCAAATGAATAATGCCCTGCAGAATTATAACTTTCAATCCTGTAACTAAAGAAAGGCAATTCAAACGAAGATACTCCCGAAATTACCGGCATCGATTCTAAGACTTGTCCTTGCTCATTTAAAATATAAAAAACATCAATTTGATCATTCTCTAATTCAGCAAAAACCCCATCACTCAACATTATTGTTGTAGGAAACAACACAACAAAAACAAGGAAAAAGGGCCTTAATATCAAGCGTTGCACAAATGCTTGGGATTGGAGGTGCTTATTGAATGTTCGATGTTCTTGTGTAAATTAAAAATTAACACAATTGACCCTGTCCAGGGAAACTTAGTGAATCTCGGGGGTTAGTATCCCATTTAAATTCACACCAATTCCTATGCCCATCGAAATCTTCATCACCATTTTTATCTGCCTCATTAAAGGGATTATAATCAAAATGATATTCCCAACCAGTTGCCATTCCATCATCATCGTGATCTTGATAGAAAACTTCGGGTCCATCTTCCCATCCATCTCCGTCAGTATCATTTAAAATTGGATTTGTACCATTTACATATTCTTCATAATTTGTATAATTCTCTAAATCATCATAAAATTTCTTACCCGGATAATTTCCAGTAACCTGATTAGGATCTATGTGGCATTCACTATTTTGGCTATTATCCCAACCAGGACAATATTTATTTAGCAAACTAGTACGATTTAATCCATCTCCATCAATGTCTTCTTCCCCGTCTAATATACCATTATTGTTACTATCTTCTAATGCTGGATCTAGAACACCTCTCGCACCAAATGAACCCAATGTTTCATTATCTACAAGACCCAATTCCATAGCCTGCATACTATATTCCACTTCCCATCCATCTGGTAAACCATCCTCATCTGTATCTTTGACAACAGGGTTTGTGTCCCATCTATCTGGACCTTCTACAGAATTCATCAAAGTGTCATTATCAACGTCAAAAAGAGCGTCAGGCAATGAACCAAACATTGGATTTAATGCCCATCTACCTTTACAATCACATAAATCAGTTTCAGGAATATTAAATCCATTTGAAATATTTATATCCCATATTTCATAGGTAGGAGAACTAGGGAAACCTGTTTTTTCATCACCTGATTTAGCATCAAAATTCGCCCACAAATATGCCCCTGGATCTCTTGTACATTTATTCTGAGGTTCATTAGGTAATGGAGCAGAACATTGAGGATCATCCCAAGAATCTAATGCAATCCAAAGACTATGTGAGTTTGTATTTTCTTCTGCTGAATATACTTGCATCTCCCATCCATCTAACATGCCATCCCCATCTGTATCATTATTCAGAGGATCAGTATATTCCAAATCATCATGAAATGGTCTGGGTGTATGAAGTGTTTCAGCTCCATCTTTCAATCCATCATCGTCAGTATCTCTATCGCTTGCATTAGTAACAAAACCATCTTCTCCCAAAGTGACTTCTTCTCCGTCTCTAAGTTGATCATTATCAGTATCAAACATACAAGGTGATGTGAAATATTTACCATTTCCAAATATATCATCATGACCATTTATTGCCTCAAAATAATCATCAAGTCCATCTCCATCTGTATCTGAATCTGAAGCATTAGAGCCGGATTTACACCCATTGGTCTTGTAGTTAAACTCATCATAATCGTCCAATCCATCAAGATCAGTGTCTTGTAATCCAGGATCACTTGTCACTAACCGCTCTTTGGTACCATCTTTTTCAGAAGCAATTACTACTTCAATAAACCAACCATGCACTTCAACTCCATCTGGCAATAAGTCTCCATCAGTATCCCAATCATTTGGTTTAGTTGAACGTGTGTCTACTATTCCATCTCCATTCATGTCCTTAGCATTATACTCATCAATATTTGTGAATCTTTCGTGTTCTTCTACAATTACCATCCAAACATCTTGTCTCGATTCTATAACTGATGCTGGTTTATCTACATCATTAGGGTCTCCTGTTGTAACTAATATTTGGTAAACATAACCATCAACTGGAGAATATAATTTTGCTGTTCCAGGCACACCACCAGGAAGTGTGTATAATCCTCTAGCAACTTCCTCGTTCTTTTGTACTTGTTGACCCAATTCAACCCCTATTTCTGTAACTGTGGTAGTATATACTAAATCCGAATATTTGACTGCTCCATCGTTATCTTGATCCCAACCATCAAGATCAGGATCTAAATTTTTATCTCCAGCCCAAGCTGGATGTAAACCATTCTCTTTTTCCCATCCATCAGGCATTCCATCTCCATCAGTATCCCAATCTGATGGTCCATTAAAATGACCATCCCCATCCATATCCTCTAAAAACCAATCAATATCATTGTTTGAAATATGAGTAAATGGTGCCGCCCTATCTTTAGGTTCTGAAGATTTACCACACCAACGAGTCCAGCTCAGCACTCCATATCCTGTTTCTTCATTATCTGATAATAAGTCATTATCACTATCTGAATCTAAAGGATTGGTGTTGAATTTTTCTTCTAAGAAATTTATTAATCCGTCAGAACCATCTAAATCAACATCTAATACTGCATCACAGCTATATCGACCATTAAAATCCCGACCAAATTCATTAGCAAATTCATGCAATGGACCCGTCTCAGAAAGTAACTCATCTACCTCTAATTCTCTAGACTCTGTAAGTAAATCACAACCCCAGTTTCCATCAAGAGGATTGAATAACGTTACTGTAACTTCAGAAGCACCGGGAACTTCTTTTACAATCATATGATCTGCTTCCCATTTATCTCCTAATCCATCCGCATCAGTATCCCTTAAATTTGGATTTGTCATTAATTCTGCCTCTTCGGCATTGGTGAGGCCATCCTTATCTGGATCACCAGTTGGACCATTTTCAGGACTTCCACCATCATCTGGTTGTGAGGTTCCAGCACAAAACACAATCGTAGTTCCTGTAATTATGAATTTTCCATCTTCTAATTCATATATCCCATTTTTTGGAATCCATGGTTCAGGCTCTTCAATTGTTTTTTCAACACCATCGGGTAATGTATAAGTTAAATAAGTCACATTGTAAGTGAATTCTTCTCCATCAAGAATTATTGTTTTTTGTTCGTTTGAAACCTCAGAATAAAAACTAATGGGGTCTTCATCAGTACAATCTGAATCAACTGTATTTTGACTTCCATTATCGTCCAATCCTGCATCTCCAGGATCAAGTGGATCTAATCCATTTAGAATTTCCCAACCATCAGATAATCCATCTCTATCTGTATCCCATACTGCAGGATCTGTCCCATACTGCGTTTTCTCTATTTGATCAGATAAACCATCGCCATCTGAATCTTGTATTTCTTGAATAACATCTTGATCATCAAGTACGTCTCCACCTGCATCTTCGTACCT